>NZ_QWLE01000348.1:0-524 GCF_009917365.1 Neglectibacter sp. X4
TAATATCAAGAAGTAGCAGTCCGATAGGGGTGAAACTGTCTTTCATACTGGTTTGTTCTTTTGAATAGCCATAGAAAGTGTCTGAATCCGGGCAAGAAACCGGTCTCTTCCTGTGCTGTTCAAACAGATACATGAATAAATCGTTCTTGTCGTAGAAATACTTGTAAATGCTGCCGATGGCGATGTCTGCCCTTTCTGCAATACGGTTGACACTGCTTTTTTTGTAGTTGTCCTTATATTCGATGAATTCTTCTGCTGCGGCATCTAAAATCTTCTGCTGTTTTTCCGCAGGCAGCTTGAAAAAAAGTTTTTTTGGCATGGTGTGCTCCTTCACTTTATAAGTTTTTCATGTTTTTGTTTTATCATATTTTGAATATGGGTGCAAGGAGAAAAAGTCTGAATTGGGTTGTCTTTCATAGGAAATCAGTATAAAATAAAGAAAAGCTATTTGAGGTGAAAGATGAAACTTTGGGAAAACACTGGAATCAAAGCGTGTGTTGTAGAGGAGATACGGACACTCGCAC
>NZ_QWLE01000349.1:0-275 GCF_009917365.1 Neglectibacter sp. X4
ATGCAGTTCAGCGCATCAAAGGCGTTATAGCACTTAAATACAGCAAAATCCTCGTTTTCAAGGTAAAGTGCTATCAAATCTGTAATTTCCGGTTCATCGTCTACAATTAATATTTTTTCCTGCATTACGACACTCCTACAAAAAATTTTTTACAACTATAGTATACCAAAAGTAAATCGCAATTCATAAACTTTTTCTCAATAAACTATTAAGAATTTCCTAAATTTCAAGTTCCGTATCACCACAAATAAATTACGGGGCTTTTACTCTGAGTT
>NZ_QWLE01000350.1:0-242 GCF_009917365.1 Neglectibacter sp. X4
TTTAAATGGAATTATTTTGGCGATTTCGGTTTTATAATGGAACTAATTGTGATATAATCAGGATATCTTAAATAACTCATCAGGAGGTCCCCGCAATGACAATCACAGAAATGAAGAAGAAGAAGCAGGAGCTGGGCTACACCAACGAAATGATTGCGCAGATATCCGGTGTTCCCCTGGGAACCGTGCAGAAGATTTTTGCCGGCATCACCACAAGTCCCAGATACGATACACTACAGGCC
>NZ_QWLE01000351.1:0-516 GCF_009917365.1 Neglectibacter sp. X4
ATAGGCGAAGTCCCATCCTATCGCACCGCTTTATAAAAGAACGCCTGCAAAAACAAAGAATATAGCCTGTGCAATGTGCACAGGCTATATTCCAACCTATAACATAATACTATATGGATCGTTTGTCCACAATCAGAATTTATCATATCTAATCTGTAGAAGTCAATCAAACTTTAGTCCTATTTACTTTTCTATGACCGCTTTTTCTCTGCGGCATCCTGCACAAAAGCCGTAAATCACAGAATTTTTACATTGCAACTGAAATCCGTGATCCTTTGCAACATGGCTCGCAATCTCTTCCATAAAGTGACAGTCCAGATGCTCAACAACACCACATGCCACACACTTCAGATGTAAATGCTCATCGCATTTGTGAGTCCGTTCTACATATTGATAGGTCGCCTTTGTACTCTCGCCATTCGCCTGAGGCATATATTTGATTAAATTTCCGTCAGCTTCTAATTTTTCCAGATAACGATAAATAGTCGTTACGTTAACCGGATGATTTTCCGACTG
>NZ_QWLE01000352.1:0-514 GCF_009917365.1 Neglectibacter sp. X4
ATAGTCATTTAGTTGAAAATAATCTTTTTGAACCGGATAAAGACTATTGTTTAATTAGTAACAGGCTAGTTGAGTTTTCTTTAGAATTGATATACACAATAAATGAAAATAAAGAGATGGCTACTTGGCTGGAAAAATTTCTTCAAATCAAAGAAAAAATATTTGTTTAAGCCTGTATCGCTATAAAACTTTCAGAGAAATATTTATATATTACAATTGGTTTAATAGTTGAATTAATTTTGATGAAAGGGGTATTAACAATTACTATATTGGAGTAGGAGAACAGATTTAAAATGAGATTTTTAAAACATTTAACTTATTTGATGATGCCTCTTAGAGTAGCATCTATAGCAAGTATTGCATATTCAACAATTATTTTTTGTCAAGGTATTATACCAGCCATTGAAACGATTGTATTGGCTGAAATTATCGATAATTTAGAATTAAATAAAGTCAGGACAGTTTTTTTTGTTTACATCTATATAATATTAATTTTTATCGACTGGATTGTACC
>NZ_QWLE01000353.1:0-514 GCF_009917365.1 Neglectibacter sp. X4
CCCGGTTTGGACGCAATTACAAGGAAACAGGCCAGTACTTGGAGCAAATCTTTCCCTTTTTAGACGTGCGTTTTGTTGCCGTCAACGACAGCTTTGACACTCTCATCGCCGAGCGTTCCCAGGATGGCTACATTGTGCCGGTGAAAAATATCATCAACGAAGTGTACAGCCGTGATATTTCAAAAAAGTCCAGCTCTGCGTTGGCAATCAAGCAGCAGCGCGGGGAATTCATCGGTTCCTGGGCGCCTTATGGATACCGCAAAAGTGCGGAGGACAAGCACCGTTTAGAGCCAGACCCGGAGACAGCACCTGTACTACAAGAAATTTTCCAGTGTCGGCTTTCCGGGATGGGCTATTTGCCTATTGCACGGTGTTTAAACGAGCAGGGCATCCCCTGCCCCTCCCGTCTCCACTACCTTCGCGGGGAACTAAAATCGGCGCGCTTTGCCAATACAATTTGGCACGTCCCGATTCTCAAGCTCATTCTGCGCAACGAAGTGTATTTGGGCCACTC
>NZ_QWLE01000354.1:0-514 GCF_009917365.1 Neglectibacter sp. X4
TATTATTGTTATAAAATGGATGTGCGATAAATATCGCTTATTTTGAACTATATCATAGCTAATAAATTTTTTAATAAGAGATTTTAATTATTTTGAAAATCCTGTCCCCAAATGTATGACTCGATTTGTTTTATATATAAACAAAGATAAAAATACCAATGAAATTCAGGTAGAAGACTTAATTGTAAAGGTAATAAAGTTTTGCTAACAAATCAAGTAGTAAAAAGAAGGTATAGACTAATGTGGAAGCAAGAGAATGAAGTTGAATGCAAATAGTAAAAAGAGCCATTGAAATATAGAGTTGGGAAAAGTCTGCCATGAAAAACAGATGTAGAAAAGCACTTCCATATATTGCACTTGTAATCCTGCTTTTGATTTTTAATGTGCCTTTTCCGGTGCATAGGGAGTTTTCCGGCATTCTGATACAGACGAAAAATCTGGATTTTTGCGAGAAAGTGACGGTGAAACTTGATGGCAGTTATCATTTGAACTGTCTGACTCATGACGAATACAA
>NZ_QWLE01000355.1:0-513 GCF_009917365.1 Neglectibacter sp. X4
TACTCGTTGGCGCTGAACTTGCCGCCCGCGTCGGTGGTCTGGCGGCGCTTGATGTACCCCGCCTTTTCCAGCTCATTGACTGCGGAGCGGATCGCGTCCTTGCTTTCCCGGTTGATAACGGCCAGACCGGAAAGGGTGTAGTCCCAATCCTCCGGCAGTGAGAGCATTTGGGACAGCAGGCCCTTTGCTTTCAGGCTCAGGCTCTTGTCCCGCAGATGATAGTTGCTCATAACGGTGTATCCCTGTGTGCGTTCTACGCGAAAAACGGCCATTTTCTGCACTCCTTTCGTTTCCCAGGGCATGAAAAAAGCCACAATCTCGTAAAAAGAATTGCGGCGTTCATTTGCTGGCTGACTTCTTCCTGTACCGGTGCGAAACCGGCGGCATGGGCGGTTTGTCAAACAGGCTCTCTAACTGCGGAAACGTCAGGGTTTGGAAAATCCGGTCAATCTCAATGGTTTCCATGTTGCGCTGGGAGCGGCAGTCCTCCCGGATGGCTTCTCTGATTTCCTT
>NZ_QWLE01000356.1:0-513 GCF_009917365.1 Neglectibacter sp. X4
CCTCCGAGGAGCTTTTTGAAAAGGTCTGGGGAGAAAAATATCTGGACAACAGCAATAACACTGTGATGGCACACATCGGACGCTTGCGGGAAAAACTAAAGGAACCTGCAAAGCATCCGAAATTCATCAAGACAGTGTGGGGAGTGGGGTACAAAATTGAAAACTAATTCACTGAGCCGCAAACTGGCATGGACCTTGTTTGCAAAAATGATTGCTGCCGCAATCCTTCTGCTTTTCAGCGGAATCGGCATTTACATTCTGTCCACCTTTGCCTTTGCTATGTTTACATGGCAGGGAGATGAGCCTCTTTACAGACTGGCTATGAACCTGCAGCAGCATCTGCTTCTCGTTGCGTTTGCCTACTATGGCATTGGGCTTGTCGTGATATTCTTCCACTACTGGTTTAAGCCATTCCGATTTTTTCAGGAACTGGTCGATGCAGCTGAGACGGTCAACCGGCAGGACGATAGTCTGGTGGAGCTTTCACCCCAGCTTTCCGAACTTGAAGGTCAG
>NZ_QWLE01000357.1:0-512 GCF_009917365.1 Neglectibacter sp. X4
TCTCTTTTCCGGCTCATCTTTGACGATTTTCAAATCCTCCGGCGAAAAAATTACAATTAGGATGTTTTCAAGAAGTTCGGACGTTCGTTTGATATTGATGCCGTCTTTTTTTATGGATTTCTTGGCGTCTTTTTTAATGGTAATTTCTACAGAAGTGTCAAAGACTTCTTTTTCAGCTTCTACCTTAACTTTTGCTATGGATTGATCAAATTTTACAAGATCGCTGTCCTTGTTGGTTCTAAAAGATCTGCCAATAGAAGTAATGTATATACTTTCCAGCAAATTAGTCTTTCCCTGGGCGTTATTACCCAGGAAAAGATTTACATTTTTATTAAAATCCACTTTTAAATGGTTGTAATTTCTAAAATTAGTTAGCTCTATATTTTTAATGTACATAATTAATTGTTGGTGATTCTAACAGGAAGAATCAAGTATTCAAATGCTTCCCCTTCAATTGGTTCTACAAGGCAAGGGGTAATTGGTGTGTTGAAGTACATATATACTTCTTCATC
>NZ_QWLE01000358.1:0-250 GCF_009917365.1 Neglectibacter sp. X4
TTTTACATCAGTGGATGGGCGGTTTCCCGCAGGACGAAGCTCAGGCGTTTTCCGTTATTTCCTGGGGCAGCGCCATCGCAGCGCTGTCAAAGGCAACAAAAGTTATCGTAAAGACACCGCACGAAGCAATCGGCGTTCCGACCAAGGAAGCAAACGCACAGGGACTGCGCTGCACTAAACAGATGATCAACATGCTCTGCGACCAGCAGCTTTCCAACACCAGCCATGTTGTAAATGAAATGATGATTAT
>NZ_QWLE01000359.1:0-253 GCF_009917365.1 Neglectibacter sp. X4
CCCGCTGTATTGTAGATAAGTGCTTTGAACTGGGCGAAGGCGATTTGGCAGTGGGCACTGTTAGAGCATTCCAGGCAGGTGTTTTAGATATTCCGTTTGCACCGAGCAAACTAAACGCAGGAAAAATGCTGCCGGCAAGGGACAATGACGGCGCAATTCGTATCTTAAATGCTGCCAATGTGCCGCTTTCCAAAGAGTTGATCGATTTCAACAGAGAAAAAATTGAAGAACGTGCACAGGCAGAAAAGAGAGA
>NZ_QWLE01000037.1:0-28852 GCF_009917365.1 Neglectibacter sp. X4
TTCTTCGGTGGGTAATCTCAAATCGGGTATAAGATACCCATTTTCTTCGTGGTATGTGCCGCCTAACTGTTCAAATAATGATTTTGCCATTTTCTATTTCCTCCAGATATGATAGTCACTCCACATATTTGTGTCTGCTGTCTTAAACACAATTTTTGAGTTTTGTCCTTATCTGGTTTCATACTTTAATTACAGTTATCTGTAATTCTTTGACGTTAATTAAAGTTTCCTGCTTACACTTCGGGCAATAAAGGGGAAAATTCTTCAATTCGGTATTTTTCCGTATCTGTAATCTCGTCTTACTCTTACAAACAGGGCAACATATCCATATGTTTTCTTTCATCGACACCTCCCCCTTACTAATCTTCATTTCTTATTCTTTCTACTAAAGAAATGTTATTTTGCCTTTTTAGACAACCGAGAGAAATCAACATCGGAATACCTATCATACCGATAATATAAAGAACAACTGCAATAATTGGAAAATGATATTCCAAATAGGTTGCCGATTTTTGCATAAATGAAATAAAGGCAAATCCTGTTACCGTACCAAAAGTCAAGGTTATTAAAATATTCTGCAATGCAAAAAGAAAGCTTTCCCAAAATAGCATATTACGAACCTGTCGTTCTTCCATACCAATAGATTCCAACATAGATCCCCGGCAGAAACGCGCCCGCAAAGCCGCATATAGCAAGGCTCTTTTCGCCCCTACTGCGTAACATGAGGGCATAAAAAAAGCGGCGTTCCTGTTCTCCCTGTATAGGGATAGAGAAACGCCGCGTTTGCGTCGTATTCAGTTTTCATTTATTCTTTCTCAATGCTGTGTGCTGGTGGCTGGGCTGGCAGGGTTCCGGGCGGCATATCAAGGCTCTTTCCCTCAAAAGTAGTACTTCAAGTGTCCAGCCGTCGTCCAAATGCCGCGCAACTGGACGGCCCACAATGGCAACGCCCACGATTTCTTCACCGTTTGAAAGCCCGATTGAAAACTTGTGTCCGACAACCGGCCCGTGGTGTCGGTGCTTCTGCTCGACAAATGCGTTTGCTTCCTTTAATGTCATAGGGACGATTTCAAGCATTCCGCACCGCCGTTCCCGCTTCACGGAAAGAATCAAGCAGTAGTTTTATAAATATCCGAACCTCTGATTCGCCGTGAAGTGTTATACCCGCGCTTTCACCCATCGGCATTATTGTTATTGCTCCCGGCTCGTTCCCGCTTTCTATTGCATAGCGGAAAAGCGTCTTGGCCTTTTGCAACGCCTTTTCTTCCTCTGCGGTCAGCGGCCTTTCAACTTCCGCCGTGTCAAGATCGATCACGTGCGTTCCCATTCCTGCCGCTTGTCCTGCAGCAAGGGTCAGCCACCAGCCGGGGTTGCTGCGGAAATCCTCATTCGGGCAACGGTCACATTCCGGCTCAACGCACACGGAACAATACCGCTTGTGAAATTCTTCGTCCCACGGCCCCTCAATGCAGGGCAAGGACGCAAGGAACGTCGCCAGTGTTTCCGGGCTTTGCGTGATTCGTTCATATTCTGTCACTGTCAAAACCTCCTGTTTAGTTCTTGCGGGCCTATGCTCCCGCCGTTTCTGCCGCTTCCTCCACCGCGACGCGCCCGCGACGCTTGAAGTTCGCTTGTAACCTCTGCTGGGCAAGAACGGGGTTGTATGCGGGCCGCTGGTTGCGGTCAAGAATAACGGTCCCGCTTTCGTCCGTTTCTTCCCCGCGCTTCAATTCAAGGTAGATCGTTTTCACGCTCATTCTCAGCCGTTCTGCTATGTCCGCCGCCCGGTCATTTAACTGATACCACGCGGAAATCTGCTTTCGGTCTGCGAATGTCAAATATCTGTATTTCCGCAAGATTTCTCACCCCCGGTTCTGTTGTTCTCCTATTTCTTTGCAAAAAAATTAGGCTACACAGGCCGTTTGACCTTGTGTAACCTAATTGTAATGCTTGCCAAGGCAAACCTTGTCGCAAAAAACACTTGACAGCCTACAGAAGCTTTGGTATAATACTCAATACGTGAGCAAGACTCATTAGCTCAGTTGGCAGAGCACCTGACTTTTAATCAGGGTGTCCGGGGTTCAAATCCCCGATGGGTCACCACAAAACCCCTAGGAACTATGCGGTTTCGAGGGGTTTTTATTTTATAGCTTTAGTGAAAAAGCCCCCCCGGCTAAGAATCTTTGTTTCTAAAAATAAATGCTTCCGGACTTGGTGGGCTTTAATATGACAACCCACGATACGGCTCACCCTCCTAATTCCTACTTGCATTTTAGGCAGAGCGTGGTATAATTATCATGATGCAAAACGAACGCGATGGCTATGTTTTTCTTCGGTCATTGCAACGGAGGTTGGTTTTTATGATAGGCGGTATTACAGGCACCGGCCCCCTTTATGGGGCCAGGGCTGTTTACGGGGCAGCAGGGTATTCCCGGATGTATGGCGCGGGTATGGGCACAGGTGTTTTGCGAGGGCAGGCGGCTGCCCCGGAAACGCCTGTGCAGCCTGTTAAACCTGTACCCATTGCTACGGCCCGGGAGCTTCAGCCCGCTGTTTATAGCGAACGGTTGCCCAGCGAATTTTCCCAATATGCCATGCCTGTCCTGCCGGACAGCTATGCGGCAGAGCAGATGAACCGCGCCCGGGTGCAGTATCCCCAGGGCCAGGCTGCCAGCGGGGAAATCCAGGGGCAGGCAAATGCATCCAGCCAACTGCCTGGCTGGCCGGGCGCAAATGCTGCTGAGTCTCTGGTACGTATGCGCATCCAGTATGGGGCGGAAGAAGGGCAGGGCGTGGAAACCGGGGCTGTAGGCGCACAGGAAGCTTTGGAAGAAGGCAAGTGCGAAACCTGCGAAAAGCGCAAGTATCAGGATGGCTCGGATGATTCCAGCGTGTCCTACCAAACGCCCACCCGCATTGATCCGGATTTGGCGGCTTCCGCTGTGCGGGGTCACGAAATGGAGCATGTGTCCCACGAGCAGGCCAAAGCCCAGCGGGAGGACAGGAAGGTGGTCAGCCAGAGCGTGACGCTGCACACGGATATCTGCCCTGAGTGCGGCGAAACCTATGTTTCCGGCGGCACCACCCGCACTGTTACCAAGGCAAATCCTGAGGAGCCGGAGCAGCAGGAAGAGCAGGCCCAGGCTCCTGAGGCTGCATAAGGCGGATGGGCAAAAGATATAAGAAGCCGTACCAATAGGCCGTAGCGCAAATTTTTTCGGCAAATTTTACAAGCTTCTGTGTTGAAAATCCTCAACAGGCGGGAGCCTGTCTTGCGGGTTTCACCTTGAATCCTGTTAAAATTTGGCTCGAAAATCTTCAATCTTCGCACCAATTCTAATCGGTACAGCTTCTTAAAACGTAATGGTTTCAGGAAGGCGGCGTGGCTTTTGTCACGCCGTTTCCCCTATGGCATCAAACCAGCAGGGTGGGCGCCATGACAAAAAAGCAAAAAGGAGGCACGCGTATGTATCAGTTTAACCGCGAGGAATATGAAAAGCGCATGGCCTGGTATACGGAAGCCAGGTTTGGCATGTTTATCCACTGGGGGCTTTATGCCATCCCTGCCAGGGGCGAGTGGGTGCGTAGCGTGGAGGAAATCAAAAAAGAGGACTACATGCGGTATTTCCAGGAGTTCGATCCCGTAGACTATGAACCCCAGAAGTGGGCCAGGGCCGCAAAGGAGGCGGGGATGAAGTATATGGTGCTCACCTCCAAGCACCATGACGGTTTCTGCCTGTTCGACAGCCAGTATACGGACTTCAAGTCTACCAACACCAAATGCGGCAGGGATCTGGTGCGGGAATTTCTGGAGGCTGGCCGGGCCGAGGGCCTGAAGGTGGGGCTGTATTTCTCCCTTTTAGACTGGTATCACGATGACTACCCCCATTTTGGCGACCGGAACCATCCCATGCGCTTTAACCCGGAGTATCCCAACGAGGGCCGCAATTTTGACAACTACCTTACCTACATGCACAACCAGGTGCGGGAGCTGTGTACAAACTATGGGAAGCTGGACATCCTGTGGTTTGATTTCTCCTATGAGGACAAGTATAACGTCATGCGGGGGGAAAAGTGGCGCGCCACAGAGCTTGTGAACATGGTGCGCACGCTCCAGCCCGAGGTGATTATTGACAACCGCCTGGAGGTAAGCGGCGAGGGCTTTGGGTCTTTGTGGACAGGAGAGCCTGCTCCCTTCCACGGGGATTTTGTCAGCCCCGAGCAGATTATCCCGCCAAACGGCATTCAGGACAAAAACGGCCGGGACATGGTGTGGGAAGCCTGCGTTACCATGAACAACAACTGGGGATACTGCGCCAACGACCGCTTTTTCAAGCCTGCCCCCATGCTTATCAAGAAGCTGGTAGAGTGCGTCTCTAAGGGTGGCAACCTGCTTTTGAATGTAGGCCCGGACGCCAAAGGGAACATTCCGCCGGAATCTATGGGAATCCTCCGGGACATTGGCGCGTGGATGGGCAAGAACAGCGAGAGCATCTATGGCTGCGGCAAGGCTGGCATGGAAAAGCCGGACAGCGGCCGCGTCACCCGCAAGGGCAATACCCTCTACTACCATCTGTTTGAAAATACCATCGGCCCCATGCCCCTGCCCGGGATTTCCCCGGAACAGATTGACTGCGTGCGGATGCTGGAAACCGGGGCAGAGGTGCCTTTGTCCAATAGCTGGGTGCATAACGACTATGCCCACATGGCCTTTGCGGATTTAGGCCCTGATCCGGTGCTGCCTGACCCGGTGGACACTGTGCTGAAGGTGCAGTTGAAATGACGGGCCTTTCTAAGGAGTTTTGCGGCTTTGCCCAGAGCGCCTGGCAAGCCAGGGCTGAGCGCCTGGGGGCGCGGGCGGAGGGCTGGGAGCGGGAGATAGCTGCCGCTGGGAAAAACGCACCCCTTCTGCGCTATGTGCTTGGCACTTTGCCCCTGCCTGATTTAGGGGAGTATCCTGCGTCCCTTTTTGCAGGATTTGTCCGCCACGCCTGCCGGGTGCGGGAGGAGTTTTCCTGGTGCCGGGAGCTTCCGGAGCATTTGTTTCTCAAAGACGTGCTCTATCCCCGGATTAATACGGAGGAGCTTTCAGACTGCCGTCCCTTCTTTTATGAGGAACTGGCCCCCCGGGTGCGGGGCCTTTCCCTGGAGGAGGCCATTTTGGAGGCGAACCGCTGGTGCGCTGAACAGGTTACCTACCGTTCTACAGACAGCCGCACCTCTTCGCCCCTGGCTGTTTACCGCCGGGGCTGGGGGCGCTGCGGGGAGGAATCCACCTTCACGGTAACGGCCCTGCGCAGTATAGGCATTGCTGCCCGGCAGGTGTACGCTCCCTGGTGGAGCCACTGCGATGACAACCACGCCTGGGCAGAGGCCTGGGACGGGAAGTCGTGGCGGTATTTAGGGGCCTGCGAACCGGAACCGGAGCTGGACAGGGGCTGGTTTACCGGGGCGGCGGCCCGGGCCATGCTTATACACACCCGGTCTTTCACAGGGGAACTGCCTGCCCCGCCATGGCTTTATCCCGGCATAGATCCGCTGGACTTGGACGTGCGGGAGGGTGTATGCTATGAAACCCTTACATCCCGGTATGCCCCTGTGGAGGCCTGCACCGTTACAGTGCGGGAGGCAGGCGGCGCCCCGGTAAAGGGCGCGCGCCTCACCTTTTCCCTGCTGAACATGGCGGCTTACCGGCCCATTGCCGGCCGGATAACTGACAGTGAGGGCCGAGCCTGCCTGCACTTGGGGCTGGGATGCGTATATGTGACGGCAGAGAAGGAGGGGCGGGCAGCAGAGGTGTTATGGGACACTGCCCGCGCCCAGACGCTGGTGCTGGAGCTGCCCTCATCTCCAGGCCTTTCTGCCCAAACACCTGGGGATTTCCGGTTTACAGCCCCAGCCGCCCCGGAAACCTTCCCAGCGCCCTTAACCCCAGAGCAGAAAGCAGCCCGGCAGGCTGTGCTGGAACAGGCGGAGGCTTCCCGCAGGGAAAAGCAGGCTGTGCGGCGGGAAGAGGGGGAGAAGGCTTTAGGCCTCGCAGAACGGGTGCTTGCCCTTCTGCCCCGAAAGGACAGGGCCGACGGCGTGCCCCCAGAGGTAATAGCTGATTGCGCCCATGCCCTCCGGTGGGAAAAGGACTTTCCTTTGGAGGTGTTCAATCAGGCGCTGCTTTGCCCCCGCATAGGGCTGGAGCCTTTAAGGGCCTGGCGGGAGGATGTTTCTCCGGAACAGCAAATGGCGGCCTGCTGGCGGGCAGATCCCAAGAAAGCGTGGCAGTGGGTGGGGGAGCACATTTCCCAGGCAGAAACCTATGGAGAACTGCCCCAAAGCCCTTACAGCGCCCTGAAGCTGGAAGCGGCAGGGGAGCAGGGCAGGCAGGTTCTGTTTTGCGGGATGTGCCGGGCCTTAGGCATACCCGCCCGGCTTTCCCCTTTGGACGGCGTGCCGGAATATTGGCAGGACGGCGGCTTTTGCCGGGTGGAAAAACCGGAAGAGGCCTGCCTGCGCCTGGTAAACCCGGAAAACCGCCCTGCCCTGTGGGGACAGGGGTATACCCTTGCCCGCTGGGAAGGAGGGGTCTGGCAGGTTCTTTCCACCGGGCATATACGCGCCGGGGAAAGCCTGTCCCTAAAGCTTTCCCCAGGATTTTACCGCCTGCTGACTGTCCTGCGTTTGCCCTGCGGGGATCAACTGGCTAGGCAGGAGGATGTCTGCCTGGCCGCAGGCGATAGCCGGGAGGTTTCCCTCTGCTTCCCCCAGGCGCAGCGAAGCCAGCTTTTGCAGAGCCTGCCCCTGCCGCCTTTTTTCCTTACAGATAAAAAGGGTCAGGCCCGTTCCAGCAGGGAGGTGTTGGCAGAGGCTCCTGTCAGCCTGCTCTGCTGGCTGGAACCAGGCCGGGAACCGACGGAACATTTATTGCTGGAACTGAAGGACGCGGCGGCAGGCTTTGAGGAGCGCCGGGACTTCTGCCAGGTTTATTTGATAACGCCCCCTGGCGCGCGGGAAGATCCCGCCCTGCTGCAGGTGATGGAGGCGCTGCCCCAGGCACAGCTTTGGCAGGCCGACATGGGGGAGGTGCCGGCCCTTGCCCGCCAGCTCTTTACAGACCCGGAGCGCCTGCCTTTAGTATTGCTGGCAGATTCCCAGGGGCGGGGGCTTTATGCCTGCAGCGGGTACAATGTGGGGGTGGCGGCGCTGCTGCTGCGGCTTTTAGAGAAAAACAGTTGACTGAGGGCCTGTTTAAAAATCGCAGATACTGCCTTTTTGCCCAAGCTAGAAGGATTTCTGTGTCAAAAATTCAGCGCCTTCTCTGTTCTCAGACAGACTCTAGCCTAAAACTTGAAATTTTTGGCTTGCAGGCTATCCCCAGCGTCCCGCCCGCAAACCAGGGGGCTTTGCCCCCTGCGCCTGGCCTTTGGCTTGGCGGCCCGCCGTAGGCGGCGGGCGTTTGCGGACAAGGACGCTGGGGCGGGCGGCAGGCCGGACAGGAGGAAGAACCTATGGAAAACGACATGATCACTTTGCTGAAAACCCGCCGCAGCGTGCGGAAATACCGCCCGGAGCCGGTGGAAAAGGAAAAGGTGGACGCTGTTTTGGAGGCGGGCACCTATGCCCCTTCCGGCATGAATAAGCAGACCGCCACCATTGTGGCAGTGGAAAATCCGGAGGATCGCAGGGCGGTGCAGGAGCTTAACTGTAAGGCCCGGGGAGGCGCAGGCGATCCCTATTACGGCGCGCCGGCCATCCTCCTAGTGCTGGGGGATCCCCGGAATTCCAACACCTGGGTGGAGGACGGATCCTGCGTGCTGTCCGCTATGATGCATGCTGCCCACGCGCTGGGCGTTTCTACCTGCTGGATACACGGGGAACGGGAGATGTTCCGTCTGCCAGAAGGCAAGGCGCTGCTGCGCAAATGGGGCCTGCCGGAGGGGCTGGAAGGCGTAGGCTCCCTTGCAGTGGGTTATGGGGACGGCCCTGCCCCGGAGGCAAAGCCCCGCAAAGCGGGATATATTGTAAAAGTATAATTGCAGGCCGTCCGGCGGGAAGCCCGCTGGGCGGTTTTTCTGTGCCGAAAATCACTGTTCATATTTTTTAGCTTGTATTTTTTGCCATATACAGATATAATAAAACAATATGGGGTTCCATGGCATGTGCGCTGTGGATGGGAATCCCCTGAAGCAAAAATAAGGAATGGTACTTCACATGGGATATAAACGGTATACCGCACTGCTTTTAGCTTTGGTTCTTCTGATGGCCAGCCTTGCTGGCTGCGCCCCGGAGGAGGAAGATTTTCCCGTTTCCAGCGGGCCGCAGGTTACGCTGGAAAACACAGGGGAGGCGGCTGGGCTTAAAATGGCCTACACCCAGTTGGACGAAGCCTATCAGAAGGCACTGGAGGAGATTATTGAGAAATACCGGGCAGATTTCCCTGAAACGGAAATCATCCTTGTGCCCTGCGATACAGAGCAGCAGGCAGAGGAGCTGCTGCGCACCGGGAAAGCGGATCTGGTGCAGGTGGACAGCGGCAGCCAGCCTGCTTTGGCAGGGGAAGGGCTGTTGTGGAATTTTTATCCCTACCTGCAGGTGTGGCGGGAGGAATATGGCCTGACAAATGCCGCAAGGCAGGCGGTGTATTCCATGGGCGCCCGGCAGGCGTACATTATGCCGGCGGATTTCCGCCAGGAGGTCATGTTTTATCGGGCCGACTGGCTAGACGCCTATAATGAAACCCAGGAGCAGGAAGAGGACAAGCTCTGGTGCCGCACCTGGGGGCAGATCTCCGCTGTGAGAGAGAAGCTGGGAGAAAAGGGAAGGCTGGCTATTGCGGGAAAAGACAGGCTGGGAGATTATTTTGACACCATTATGTGGAGCCGCGCAGGCCGGGGCGCCATGATAAACCCTGCCGCCGGATACTTTGCCGCAGGCATGGACGAGGGGGACACCCTGTTTGCCACCCAGGCGGCAGAGCTTGCCTCAGAGCGGATTTACCTGACCATGAACGAGGACGTGCTGCCAGGCAGTGTGGACTGGACAGAGGAGGAGGCCCTTTCCGCCTTTAAAAACGGAGAGGCCTGCATGCTGCTGGCAGACAGCTCCCATACGGCGGAGCTGCGGGAGGCCCTGCCCCAAGGGGCGCTGGGGGTGGAAGGCTTTACCCGGTGCGACAATAACCGTTCTGTGTTTTCCGCCGGATTCTGGGGCTGGGGCATCAGCGAAAACAGCGGGAACCGGGAAACTGCCATCCATTTTCTCACGTATCTTGCCAATGCGGACAACAACACCCATATCGCCAAGGCAGCGGGCACCCTGCCCCTGCACGGGGAAGGCCTGGAGATGGAGCCTTCCTTAAAGGAGGGGGAGCGGGCCGTTGAAATGCGCATGTGCCAGTTGGGCAATGAATATCAGTATGCCTGCCGCCCGGACATGTACCGGGAAGAAAGCCAGGCCTTTGAGGAGGAGTATCGCCGGCTGTTAAAAGCGTTTTTACAGGATGAGATTACACAGGAAGAGATGTTGTCCCAGTTAAACGGCTTCTGGCAGCAGGTATACCTGGAGCAGCCCAACACCTGGGAACTGAAAGAACCGGAAGAAGATGAGGACGAGGAGAGCGGGAACGAGTAAACCCGCTGAGCATGATTATATAAACAGGAGGAAGCCTTATGCAGGTGAAACTGCTTGCCTATACCCCAAGCCCGGAGGCCACTGTGGCCTGTGCCGCCAAGCTGTGTTATGCCCAGGCGGACATCAGCACAGTGCAAAAAGGGCTTACGCCGGAAAAAACCGCCTCTTTTTTGGAGATGCTCTCTGAAATTGGCCATGAAAGCCCTATTGAGCACGCAAGCTTCACCTTTGGCATTGAGGGGGTGTCCCGCTCTTTGCTGGCCCAGATTACCCGCCACAGGATTGCTTCCTACAGCGTGCAGAGCCAGCGCTATGTAAAAGAGGACAGCTTTGAGTTTGTGCTGCCGCCGGAGATAGAAGCCTTGCCCGAGGCGAAAGAGGAATTCCTGCGGGCCATGGAGGAGGATGCCCGGCATTACGAGCGTCTTGCCGCCCTTTTGCAGGAAAAGCATTATGAGGCCTTTCTGCGGGAAGGGGAGGAGCCTAAGGCCGCTGCCCGGAAGGCGGAGAAAAAGGCCATTGAGGACGCGCGCTTCGTGCTGCCAAATGCCTGCGCTACCAAGCTTATCTGCACCATGAACGCCCGATCCCTTTTGAATTTTTTCACCCACCGCTGCTGCAACCGGGCACAGTGGGAAATCCGCGGGCTGGCAGTGGAAATGCTCCGCCAGGCGCGGGAAGCGGCTCCCCATATCTTTGAAAAGGCAGGCCCGCCCTGCCTGCGAGGAAGCTGCCCGGAGGGGAAAATGTCCTGCGGGCAGGCGGCGCAGGTGCGGGAGAAATTTTCCAGCCTGTAGGGCCGGCATATTGCATGGGGAGGAGAAACAGATATGGGCCTGATTGTACTGGAGGGCTTGGACGGCAGCGGCAAGGCCACCCAGGCGGAGTTGCTCCATAAAGCTTTGGAAAAGCGGCTGGGGCAGGTGCGAAAGGTGGATTTCCCGGACTATGCTTCCCCTTCCTCGGCTTTGGTGAAAATGTATTTAAACGGGGATTTCGGCAGGGAGCCTGGAGACGTGAACGCCTATGCCGCCAGCTCCTTTTACGCGGTAGACCGCTTTGCAAGCTTTCGCCGGGTGTGGGGGGAGGACTACCGCCGGGGGGTGCCCGTCCTCTGCGACCGCTACGCCACCTCCAACCTGATTTACCAGCTTGTAAAGCTGCCCCGGGAGGAATGGGAGGGCTTCATAGCCTGGGCGGAGGACTTTGAATATGGCAGGCTGGGCCTGCCCCGCCCGGACAGGGTGATTTACCTTGCGATGCCTGTGGAGGTTTCCCAAAAGCTCTTAGCAGCGCGCTATGCGGAAAAGGGCGGGAAAAAGGACATCCATGAGAACCATCTGGCGTTTCTAAAGGCCTGCGCCCAAAGCGCCGCTTTTGTGGCGGAGAAGCAGGGCTGGGCCGTTATCCCCTGCGGTAGGGAGGGAAAGCCCCTGCCCCGGGAGGAGATACACCGGCAGGTGCTGGAAAAGGCGCTGGAAGCGCTATGAGTTGGCAGAAAGGAGAAAAGCTTTATGGTATATGTGTTTTTGGCGGAGGGCTTTGAACTGGTAGAGGCTTTGGCGCCTGTGGACATCCTGCGCAGGGCCGGGGCGGAGGTGCAGCTTGTGGGCGTGGAAGGCCGGGAGGTTGCCGCGTCCAATGGGGTGACGGTGCGGACGGACTGCACCGCCCAGGAGATTTCCCGGGAAAACCTTGTGGGTATGGTACTGCCCGGAGGCCTGCCCGGCACCCTGAACCTGGAAAAATCCCCCATTGTCCAGGAGACGCTGGACTATTGCGTAAAGGAAGGGAAGCTTATCGGGGCCATCTGCGCCGCCCCCTCCATCCTTGCCCACAAGGGGCTTTTAAAGGGCAGGGAGGCTACGGCCTTCCCCAAGTTCCAGCAGGACTTGATAGAAGGGGGCGCGTCCCTCAGCAAGGAATATGTCTGCCAGGACGGGCAGTTTATCACAGGGCGGGGCATGGGCGTTTCCACGGAATTCGGCCTTGCGCTGGCAGCGGCCCTGGTTTCCCCGGAAAAGGCGGAGGAGATAAAGGCCTCCATCCAGAAGCCCTGACCCATGGGCCTTCAGGAGGAAAAAGCAGCCCTGCGCCGGGCGCTTTTGGAAAAGCGGGCGGCCCTGCCGGATAAGGAAGGAAAGAGCCGGGCTATCTGCCGGTGGATTTTGGCTATGCCCCAATGGCGGCAGGCTGAAAGGGTGTTTCTCTACCTCAGCGCCAGGGGCGAGCCGGACACAGGGATGCTGATAGAGGCCGCCTGGGAGCAGGGCAAGGAGGTGCTGGCCCCGGCGTGCGGCGAAGGGGAGGGGGAAATGGCTTTTTTCCCCTTTGAAAGCTTTCGGGATCTGCGCCCCGGCAAATGGGGCATACTGGAACCGGAGTCCCGGGCGCGCGTACCCGGAAAAGGGCCGGGATTGTGCCTTGTGCCGGGCCTTGCTTTTGACAGGCAGGGGAACCGGCTGGGCTATGGAAAGGGCTATTACGACCGCTTCCTGGCGGCGGGAATGGAATCGGTGGGGCTGTGTTATGGGGAACTGCTTTTTGACAGCCTCCCTGCTGGAAGCCATGACAGGAAGGTTGGCTTTACAGCCACTGAGGCAGGCGTGTCCGCCTGCATTGGAAAAAGGCGTATGGCGTGAAAAATATCAAAGAAAGGAACGATACCGGGCATAAAAGGCCGCTTTTCATGGCTTTTTGTGTAAATCCTGTATCGCATGGCAACTGCTATGAACGAAAGACCGGATCAGAACAGAAGAACCTCAGGGGAACCCAGGGCCACAGGCAGCTTTAAGGTGAATATTGACCAGCGGGATCTGATGACTGGCAGCGTGGAACCGCCCGACCGCCGCAACCGGCGGCAGGAGCCTTACGGAGAGCCGCCTGCCTCTGCCCGGGCCTATCTCACCGAGGAGGAGCGCAAGCAGGAAAAGAAGGCCCACCGCAAGCGCAACCGTATTAAGGCCAGGAAGAACAAGCGCATTTTTGCCTTTATGTGGCTGTGCATGGTGCTTTTAACAGCCTTTACCCTGGCAAGCTACCTTATCAGTGGCTCTAACGATTTCTTCGCCGTAGGCCGCAATGAGGGCACCACCCAGGTGGAAATTCCGGAAAGCGGGATGGACATTGATGCTTTGGCGGAAATCCTGGCCAAAAGCGGGGCCATTGACAAGCCGGAGTTTTTCTCCCTGTACTGCAAGGTGAAGAAGGAAGAGCCGAAGTATTTCGTGCCGGGCGTCCACCATGTTGAAACAAACCTGGACTATGAGGATTTGATAAACACCCTGCAGACCAGGCAGGACACCCACGGCGACGAGGTGTCTGTCACCATCCCCGAAGGCTATAATGCCTTGGAGATAGCCCAGCTTCTGGAGGAAAAGAATGTCTGCACAGGCCAGGAGTTCCTGGACGCGCTGAACAACAAGGACTTTTCAAATTATGAGGTCATCGCTGCCATGAACAGCGAAGGCCGGTATTATAAGCTGGAAGGCTACCTGTTCCCCGACACGTATAATTTCTATGAGGGGGAAGAGCTGGAGTCTGTTATCGGCAAGATGATTAACAACTTCCAGAACCGCATCTCCAGCCAGACCTGGAACATGGGGGAGGAGCGGGGCATGACCAAGGATCAGGTGGTAATCCTGGCCTCTATCATCCAGGCGGAGGCGGCTGACACCTCGGATATGTTCAATGTTTCGTCTGTCCTCCACAACCGCCTTGACTTTGGCGCGGAGTATGACATCTACCGTTTGGAATGCGACTCCACCATGCATTACCCGTACCGCAACGCAGGGGCTATCCCTGAGTCGGGGGCGCTTCCCAACGCAGGCTACAGCACCTATGAGCTGGACGGCCTGCCGCCCGGGCCAATCTGCAACCCTGGGGCGGAAGCTATCCTGGCGGCAGTGCGCCCCAATGAAAGCAGCTATCTGTACTTCTGCCATGCCGATGACGGCACAGCCTACTATGCCACCAATTCCTGGGAGCATGAAGAAAACCTGTATGCTGCCGGGCTGATGGATTAGTCTGGTATGGGAGGGACGCTTATGCCAACTATAAGGCCCAAGCCGGAGCTTCTGGCCCCTGCGGGGGACATGGAGCGCCTGACGGCCGCTGTGGAATATGGGGCCGACGCCGTTTATCTGGCAGGGAAAAGCTTTGGTATGCGGGCCGCACCCCAGAACTTTGACGAGGAAGGAATCCGGCAGGCGGTGAAGCTTTGCCACAGCCGGGGGGTGCGGGTGTATGTCACCTGCAACACCCTGCCCCGCAATGAAGAACTGCCTGCCCTCATCCCTTTCCTGCGCCGCTGCCAGGAAGAAGGGGTGGACGCCTTTATTATTTCCGATCTGGGGGTGCTGGCCCTGGCCCGGGAGCACGCCCCACTGGTGCAGCGCCATATCTCCACCCAGACGGGCATTGTCAATTATGCCGCCGCCAAGGCCTGCTATGATTTAGGGGCCAGCCGGGTGGTGCTGGCCCGGGAGGTACCTCTCAGCGAAATAAAGGGCATCCGGGAGAACACCCCCCCGGAATTGGAGCTGGAGGCTTTTGCCCACGGATCTATGTGCGTGTCTTTTTCCGGGCGGTGCCTTTTATCCAACTATATGACGGGCCGGGACGCCAACCGGGGGGCATGCGCCCAGCCCTGCCGCTGGGAATACACCCTTATCGAAAAAGAGCGGCCCCGGCAGGAATTTACCCTTATCCAGGAGGAAAAGGGCGCCTATGTATTTAACTCCAACGATATGCGGATGATAGAGCACATCCCCGCCATGATGGACGCGGGGGTGCATAGCCTGAAGCTGGAGGGCCGGGCAAAATCTGCCTACTATGTGGCCTGCGTTACAGCGGCCTACCGCCGGGCTATTGATTTCTTCCATGAGCACCCGGAAAAGCCCCTGCCCCCGGAGATTCTGGAGGAGACGGAAAAAATCAGCCACAGGGCTTATTCCCCGGGGTTTTACTTTGGGGGCCAGCCAGGCCAGACCACAGACCGCAGCCAGTACACCCGGAAATATGAGGTGGCGGCTGTGTGCCTGGGCCGGGAAGGGGAGTATCTCCGCCTTGCCCAGCGCAACCGCTTTTTCAGGGGGGATACAGCGGACATCCTCCAGCCGGGAAAGGCAAGCATCACAGCGCCCCTTGGGGAAATTTTCAACGAGGACTGGGAGCCTATGAAATCAGCCCCCCACGCGGAGATGACAGTCTACTGGAAAACAGATGTGGAAGCAGCCCCCGGGGCATACCTGCGCATTCAAAAAACATAGGGAGAAAGGCCGGGCACAGTGCCCGGCCTTTTCATGTTTTGCGGGCAGGGGGCATATCCATAGCGTATACAGCCAAAAGAAAGGATGAACCCTATGAAACGAAAACCCCTGTGCGCCCTGCTGATTTCCTCCCTGCTTTTCTGCTGGATTCTGGCCCTGCCCGCCCAAGCCGACGAGCTTACAGTCACCGCCCCTTCTGTGGTGCTGATGGAAGTCTCTACAGGCCAGGTGCTGTTTGAGAAAGAGAGCCATGCTGTGCGGCCCTGTGCCTCCATCACCAAAGTGATGACCCTGTGCCTGACCTTTGAAGCCATCCAGGCCGGCAAGCTGAATCTTACGGACACCCTCACCGCCTCTGCCCACGCGGCCTCCATGGGCGGCTCTGACATCTGGCTGAAGGAGGGGGAGCAGATGACTGTGGACGACTTGATAAAGGCCACTGTGATTATGAGCGCCAACGACGCCGCCGTTGTCCTGGCGGAAAACGTGGCAGGCAGCGAAGAAGCCTTTGTGCAGAAGATGAACGAGAAGGCCCAGGCCTTGGGCATGGCGGATACGGTTTTTAAAAACTGCAACGGCCTGGACGAGGAGGGCCACGTTACCAGCGCCCATGATGTAGCCCTGATGAGCCGGGAGCTTTTAAAATACCCCAAGATACAGGACTATACCCTTACCTGGATTGACTATGTCCGGGGCGGGTCCACCCAGCTTGTAAACACCAACAAGCTTATCCGCAGCTATAACGGCATCACAGGCCTGAAAACCGGCACAACCTCCCAGGCGGGAAGCTGCATCACCGCAACAGCGGAACGGGACGGGCTGGGGCTTATTGCTGTGGTGCTGGGGGCGGATTCCACGGACAACCGCTTTGCGGACGCCCGCGCCCTCCTGGATTACGGCTTTGGGGGCTGGTCTGTCACGATCCCGGAAGCCCCGGCCCTGGAGCCTGCCCCGGTTGCCGGCGGCATGGCCCCCACTGTGGCGGTGAAGGCAGGGAAAAGTCCGAAAATTTTGATGAAAGCGGCAGATTCCCAGTCTGTCCAGCAGGAGGTGCAAATGCAGGCGGATATTGCGGCCCCCATCCAGAAGGGGGATGTGCTGGGGCAGGTGGTGTATTCTTCCTCTGGGAAAACCCTGGCCCAGGTGCCCATCACAGCCGCTGAGGACGTGGAGGCCATCACGTTTGGATCTGCCTTCCGCTATTTGCTGGGGGCTTTCTTCTCCCTGTAAGGCTGCTTTTAGGGGCCTGCTCCAGGCCCTTGGAAAACTTTTTATGAAGATTGGCGAAAGCAACTTGCAAAACGCGCCGGTTTATTGTAGAATAGAAACACAAAGAAAGACTGCCGCCTTTCCCGGAAGCTCCGGACAGGGCGGGCAGGTTGTGAAAGGGCCGTTGTGCCGGCGGGAAGGCCTCCCGTGAGGCGGAAGCGGCGGAAGAAAAATATCCGGGCCGGGTTTTTTGCCCAGGCCGGAGAAAAGGGGTTTTTACTATGCCGTTGAAATTGCAAGACGGGTATTTAAAGGGCTTTGTGGCCCAGCACGAGTATCAGGCCATGGAGCCGCAGGTTAAAGCCGCTCATGAGACGCTTCATGCCGGAACCGGCATGGGCAGCGATTTCCTGGGCTGGGTCACCCTGCCTGAGGACTATGACAAGGAAGAGTTCAGCAGAATCAAGGCCGCTGCCGCCCGGGTGAAGGAAAATTCGGACGTATTCGTGGTTATCGGTATTGGCGGCTCCTACCTGGGCGCCAGGGCTGCTATTGAGTTTTTAAAGTCAGACCGCTATAATGACATGAAAAAGGATACGCCGGATATTTATTTCACAGGCAACAGCATCAGCTCCACTGCTTTGCAGGAGCTTGTTTCCATCTGCGAAGGCCGCGACGTTTCCATCAACATGATTTCCAAGTCCGGCACCACCACCGAGCCTGCTATCGCTTTCCGGGTGTTCCGGGAGCTTTTAGAGAAAAAATATGGCAAGGAGGGCGCAAAGGAGCGCATTTTCTGCACCACCGACAAGCAGAAGGGCACCTTGAAGCAGCTTGCTGACAGGGAAGGCTATGAAACCTTTGTGGTGCCTGACAATGTAGGCGGACGCTTCTCCGTGCTGACCGCTGTGGGCCTTTTGCCCATTGCTGTGGCAGGCGGGGATATTGACGCCCTGATGGCAGGCGCGGCTAAGGCAATGCAGCTTTACAGCGATCCTGACCTTGAGAAGAACGACTGCTACAAATACGCCGCTATCCGCAACATGCTGTACCGCAAGGGGAAGTCTACGGAAATTATGGTAAGCTATGAGCCTTGCTACACCATGATGAACGAGTGGTGGAAGCAGCTTTATGGCGAAAGCGAGGGCAAAGACCAGAAGGGCCTGTTCCCGGCCTCTGTGGTGTTCTCCACTGACCTGCACTCTTTGGGCCAATTCATCCAGGACGGTTCCCGCACTATGTTTGAAACGGTGGTGCTGATTGATAAGCCCAAATATGAAGTGGCTCTGGGCAACGACCCGGAGAACGTGGACGGCCTGAACTATCTGGAGGGCCGCACAATGGCCTTTATCAACGAGAAGGCCTTTGAGGGCACAGTGCTTGCCCACAACGACGGCGGCGTGCCCAATATCGTGCTGCACGTGCCTGACTTTTCTGAGGACAGCCTGGGCCAGGTTATCTATTTCTTTGAAAAGGCCTGCGCCATTTCCGGCTATATGCTGGGGGTAAACCCCTTTGACCAGCCCGGCGTGGAAAGCTACAAGAAGAATATGTTCGCCCTTTTGGGCAAGCCCGGCTATGAGGATCAAAAGGCTGCGCTGGAAGCCCGCTTAAACGGTTAAGGCTACAGCCGTGAGTTGTGCGGTATTGCCTTAAGGTACAGGAAGCTGCCGCGCCGGGGCGTCGGTACAAAAGCCCCCTGCGGAATTAAAATAAAGGAGAGTTGACTATATGGTTACACTTTTAACAGGTAAGAAGGGTTCCGGCAAGACAAAAAAGCTTATTGAACTGGCTAAGGAGGCTGTGGAGAAGTCCAACGGCAATGTGGTGCTCATTGAAAAGGGCCAGAAGCTTACCTACAACCTGCCCTATTCCGTCCGCCTGGTGGACTCCGATGCCTATGACGTGAAGGGCGCTGACGCGCTGCTGGGCTTTATCAGCGGTATCTGCGCAGGCAACTATGATGTTACCGACGTGTTCGTAGATTCCACCCTGAAAATAACCGGCACTGGCGCCGAGGTTACCGAAGCCCTGGTAGCGGAGCTGAAAAAGCTCAGCGCTGCCGCAGAAACCAACTTCGTTCTCTCTATCTCCGCCGGGGAAGAGGAAATCCCCGCCTCTGTGCAGGAGTTTGTGCTGAAATAAACTGCGCTGGGAAACAGCCGCCGCAAAGCCTCCTCAAAAGGCCTGCGGCGGTTTTTCGGTTCCCTTCCAAGCGACGTCTGTTCACACGCGGGTTTTCGGCTCAGTGCGGCGGCTCCTGCATTACAAAATTTTGGAGTGGGGAAAGCGCATCCTCCATTTTTTGCCTTTTAGAAAACACCTGTATATGGTGCCCTGCGGAAAAAAACCTCCAACCTCTGGCAAAAAGCGCTTGACAAACCCTGCGCCGCTTATTATAATATAGCAGTACGGTATGCGGGGATTTGTGCCCTATTGGCAGGAAAGGAAAAGGCCGTAGTTGTGATCATCGATCTGAAACGTTTTTTTCAAGCAGACGGGCTTTCGGAAAGCTTTTCCCACGAGCTGGATTTGTCCGGTATGGAATTGGGCGGTGTCAAGCCGTTTTGTGCGCCGGTAAAGACCAGTAGCAGGCTTACAGCTTTTGGCGGTTCCGTGTTGCTGCAGGCAGAGGCAGCGTATACGCTTACCATGCCTTGTGACAGATGCTTTGAAACTGTAAGCCGCACCTGCATGCCCTGTTTTTCCCATACGCTGGTGCAGGAGCTTTCTTCCCAGGAGGAAGATGGCGACTGGATACTGGTGCCGGATGGGAAACTTGACCTGGACGGGCTTTTGCAGGAGGATATCCTGCTGGATCTGCCAGTCAAGTTCCTGTGCCGGGAGGATTGCAAAGGGCTGTGCCCCACCTGCGGGCAAAATCTCAATGAAGGCAGTTGCGGCTGTACCCAGCGGGAGGTAGATCCCAGGCTGGCAGTTTTGCAAAGGCTGCTGTAAATGCCGGAAAATGAAAAAAGTAAGGGACAAGGGGTTATCCCCAGTCTCAGCAGTATAAGGAGGAGGTGTATCTCATGGCAGTACCCAAAGGAAAAGTATCCAGCGCAAGACAGAACAAGCGGCGTTCCAACGTGTGGAAGCTTCAGGCTCCCGCTCTGATGAAATGCCCCCAGTGCGGAGATTACAAGGCACCTCACAGAGTATGCGGCAACTGCGGCTATTATAACGGCCGGGTGGTTGTGAAGAAGGATGCCTGATGGCGCGGAATACAGAATGGTAAAAAAGGAGGGAACGCGGTGGCGCTCCCTCTTTTCTTGATTATGCATCCCGGGAGGGCAGGATATGGCAGTTACCATAACAGGGGTGGAGCCTCACAGCAGGGCGGAGCGCATAGGCATCCGCCCAGGGGACAGCCTGGTGTCTATTAACGGGCACGGGATTATAGATGTGCTGGACTACCGCTTTTTCGAGACAGAGCGAGAGCTGCGCCTGGAACTGGAGCGGGAGGGGAACCCCTATACCCTGGAGCTGGCAAAGCCCCAGTATGCGGAATTGGGCCTGGAGTTTGCCACCTATCTGATGGACGAGCAGCGCTCCTGCCGGAATAAGTGCATTTTTTGTTTTATCGACCAGCTTCCGCCGGGTATGCGGGAGACTCTGTATTTCAAGGATGACGACGACCGCCTGTCCTTCCTCTTTGGGAATTATGTCACCCTGACCAACATGGACGATCGGGAGGTTGACCGCATTCTGCAAATGCACATCAGCCCCATCAATGTTTCTGTCCACACCATGAATCCAGAGCTGCGGTGCAAAATGATGCAGAACCGCTTTGCAGGGGACTCCCTCCGGCACTTATACAGGATGGCGGAAGGCGGTGTGAAGCTGAACTGCCAGATTGTGCTGTGCCCGGGGGTAAACGACGGGGAGCATCTTGCCTATACCCTGGAAAAATTATGGGGCTTAGGGGAAAGCCTCTTGAGCGTGGCCTGTGTGCCGGTAGGGCTGACACGCTTCCGGGAGGGCCTTTTCCCCCTGCAGCCCTTTGACCGGGAATCTGCCCGGGCGGCCCTGGACATACTGGAAGAATACGGGGAAAAATTCCGGAGGGAAAGGGGCAGCCGCACCGTATACCCCTCGGACGAGTTTTATTTAATTGCCCAGCGTCCCCTGCCGCCTCTGGAATTTTATGAGGATCTGCCCCAGATAGAAAACGGCGTGGGGATGCTCCGGGACTTAGAGGATGCCTTCCTCTGGGCGCTGGAGGACTGTGTCCTGCCGGAAAAGCCCCGCCGGGTAACCATCCCCACCGGAGAAGGGGTGTTCCCCTTTCTCAATTCCATGCTGGACGCTTTGCGTGCAAAGAGCAGCGCCCTGCAAATAGATCTGGTGCCTGTCCGCAATGATTTCTTCGGCGGTACGGTGGACGTGACGGGCCTGCTCACCGGGCAGGACATTGTGAAGGCCCTGAAGGGCCGGGAGCTGGGGGATGAAATCCTGCTGGCGGGGAACATGATGAAGGCCGGAGAGGATATCTTTCTGGACGATATGACGCTGGAGGAGCTGTCCCAGGCCCTCCATACCCCGGCCCGGCGGGTGCCCAACACAGGAGACGCGCTGCTTATGGCTATCCTGGGCGAGGAAACGCCGGGGCATGACGGGCAGAACCCCTATGAGGGCAGCGGCAGCGCAACGCTGCACCTATGACGCGGCAGCGTAACGCTGCACCTGTGGCGCGGGGAACGTGCCATGGGCAACAGATTCTCGCGTGTTCAGGGGCTTCCCGGCAGAATCCTAAAGTTTTTTAAAGATGCTTAAGATGCTTTTTTTCAAAAAAGCATCTTAAGCCAGGAGTTTGAGGGCGGCGCCCTCAACAGGGAAAGGAAGGTGTGCAGTTATGGCAAAGCCGATTGTAGCCATCGTGGGCAGGCCCAATGTGGGGAAGTCCACGCTGTTTAATAAAATTGTGGGGAAGAGGCTCTCCATAGTGGAGGACACTCCCGGCGTTACCCGGGACAGAGTGTTCGGGGATACGGAGTGGTGCGGCAAGGCCTTTTCTATGGTAGACACCGGGGGCATAGAGCCTGCCTCCAAGGATGTGCTGCTGACCCAAATGCGGGAGCAGGCGCAGATTGCCATCGACTCAGCCTCTGCCATCATCTTTGTGACAGATGTGCGCACAGGGGTGACGGCTACAGACGCGGACGTGGGGGATATGCTGCAGAAAAGTGGTATCCCTGTGGTGCTGTGCGTCAATAAATGCGACAGCGTTGGAGAGCCGCCTGTGGAGTTTTATGAGTTTTACAACCTGGGGCTGGGGGATCCGGTTATGGTTTCCTCTGTCCATGGCCATGGCACAGGGGATCTGCTGGACAGGGTGTGCGAAAACCTGCCGGAAACTGTGGAAGAGGACGAGGAAGGCGATATTGTCAAGGTGGCGGTTATCGGCAAGCCCAACGTGGGCAAATCCTCTTTGGTAAATAAGGTTTCGGGAGAGAACCGCTGCATTGTTTCCGACATGGCGGGCACCACCCGGGACGCAGTGGACACCACCATCCAGAACCAGTTTGGCACCTTTACCTTTATCGACACAGCCGGGCTGCGCCGGAAATCCAAGGTGGAGGACGCCATCGAGCATTACAGCAACCTGCGGGCGGAAATGGCGGTGGAGCGGGCCGATGTGTGCCTCATCCTTATTGATGCCCAGGTGGGCTTTACAGAGCAGGACTCCAAGGTGGCGGGCATCGCCCACGAGGCAGGCAAGGCCTGCATTGTCTGCGTGAACAAATGGGACGCGGTGGAAAAGGATGACAAGACCATGGGGGAGATGCGCCAGAAGCTGGAACAGGACTTTTCCTTCATGTCTTATGCCCCCATCCTGTTCATCTCTGCTAAAACAGGCCAGCGGCTTGACAAAATGTTTGCTTTGATTAAGGCCGCGGCAGCGAACAACGCCATGCGGGTGCCCACAGGGGTGCTCAACGACATCCTGGCCCAGGCGACCGCCCGGGTGCAGCCTCCCACGGACAAGGGCAAGCGCCTGAAAATTTTCTATATGACCCAGGCCTCCACCAAACCGCCTACCTTTGTCTGCTTTGTCAATGACCATGAGCTGTTCCATTTCTCCTACCAGCGATATCTGGAAAACCGTATCCGGGAAACCTTTGGCCTGGAGGGCACGCCCATCCGGCTTGTGGTGCGGGAGCGGGGAGAGCAAAAATAACGAAGGGATGCGAGACTATGGTAAATGAAAACGCGATTCGGGGCATCGTCCTGCTGGGCATGCTGGCCTGCGCGGTGATAGGGTATCTGCTGGGCAGCGTGAACACTGCCATCATTGTCACCCGGCTTTTCAAGCAGAAGGCGGATATCCGGAACTATGGCAGCGGCAATGCGGGCATGACCAATGTGCTGCGCTCGGTGGGCAAGCTGCCGGCCCTGCTAACCTTTATCGGCGATTTTCTGAAAAATGTGGCGGCTGTACTGCTGGGCTGGCTTGTGATGGTTTTGATTCTCCAAGTCATTCTGGACGGCGAGAGTCCCGAACTTATCCAGGCAGGCAAATACATCGCCGGGGTGTTCTGCGTGATAGGCCACATTTTCCCCCTGTACTACGGATTCCGAGGGGGCAAGGGGGTGGCTACGGCTGCCGCCATGATCCTTATTGTGGACTGGCGCGTTTTCCTGCTGGTCATCGCCACCTTCCTCATCACATTTATCTGGAAGCGCATCATTTCCCTGGCTTCCATCCTTTGCGCCGCCGCCTACCCTGTCTACACCTTCCTTATTATCTATTTCTTTGATTACAGATCTGATGGGTGTTCCCTGGGTTATCTGCTGTTTATCACAGGCGTTTCGCTTTTCTTAGGCCTGCTGGTGCTCATCAAGCACCGCTCCAACATAGGGCGCCTGCGCCGGGGAGAGGAAAAGCCTGTGGCCTTTGGAAAGAAGTGAGAGTTGCCCCCAGCGGCTCAAGAATCTCCAAAAACCTTCTCGTTTGCTGTGGAAAGGAGCGTACTTATGGACTGTGTTTTTAAAACCCCGGAGGGCAATTTCAACTACCGGGTGGCAGGGGTTGTTTCCCGCCAGAACCGCCTGCTGGTTATGACTGAAAAAAATATCCCCCACTGGTATCTTCCCGGCGGGCGGGTAAAGCTGCATGAAAGCGCCGAAGCCGCCCTCAAGCGGGAATTTGCAGAAGAATTGTATCTCCCCGCAGAGATAAAGCGGCCTCTGTGGCTGGTGGAAAGCTTCTTTATGCTGGAAGGGAAAAATGAAAAGTTTCATGAACTTTGCCTGTGCTATTTGGCAGATTTGCCCTATGAAAACCTTCCCGCTACCGATACCTGGGAGCAGGCTGACAGCGACGGCGCCTCCCATATCTTCCGCTGGCTTACCCCCGAAGAAGTGCGCGGCGCAAGGCTTTATCCCGTATGCCTAAAGGAGTGCTTCCCAGCCCTGCCGGAGCACCTGGAGCTTGTTACGGTTTTTGAGTAAAAAACGCATTTTATGGGGAAAGCGCATGAATGGAAAGAGGCGTTTTTGTTTAAAATGCTTTAAACCGCTGGTTAAACTTGACTTTTTCGCCGCGATGTATTATTATAGAGTCCAACCCCCATACTAATTATGTAAATCGAAATCTTTCAGACCGGGTTTTCCGGCCGTTAGGAAGTGTAAATTTTGGATAAATATGTGATTCATGGCGGAAAACGCCTGGAAGGCGCTGTGGATATCAGCGGCGCAAAAAACGCGGCGGTAGCCATCCTGCCCGCAGTCCTGCTGGCAGATTCCCCTTGCAGGATTGAGAACCTGCCGGACATCTCGGACGTAAAAACCCTCACCTATATTCTGGAAAAGATGGGCGCGGAGGTGGAGTATCTTGACCGCCATACAGTGCTTATCGATCCCCGGCCTATTGCCACCAGCGGCGTGTGCGCTGACGATGCCCGGAGCATCCGGGCATCCTATTACCTTATAGGCGCGCTTTTGGGCCGGTGCCAGAAGGCTGTGGTGCCCCTGCCCGGAGGATGCAACTTTGGCGTGCGGCCCATTGACCAGCACCTGAAAGGCTTTGAAGCCCTGGGCTGTACCCACAGCCTGGACAGCGGCGGCATGATTTCCGTGAAAGCGGAAGGGGATCTGCGGGGGGCCAACATCTATATGGACGTGGTGAGCGTGGGGGCCACCATTAACATTATGCTGGCCACGGTAAAGGCCCGGGGCCTTACCATTATTGAGAACGCTGCCCGGGAGCCTCATGTGGTGGACTTGGCAAACTTTTTGAACATGATGGGGGCAGATATCCTGGGGGCCGGTACGGATACCATTAAAATACACGGCGTGCAGAAGCTGCGGGGTGCGGATTACTCCATTATCCCGGATCAGATAGAAGCTGGTACGTATATGGTTGCGGCGGCGGCCACTGGCGGGGACGTAACGGTGCGCAATGTCACGCCCAAGCATTTGGAGTCTATCTCTGCCAAGCTGGCGGAAATTGGCGCGACTATTGAAGAAGGGGATGACAGCGTGCGGGTATACCAAAAAGGCCCCTTGCGCCGCTGTACGGTCAAGACCATGCCCCACCCCGGCTTTCCCACGGATATGCAGCCCCAGATTACCACTCTGCTGTCTATTGTCAACGGAACAAGCATGGTGATGGAGAGCATTTGGGACAACCGCTTCAAATATGTAGACGAGCTGCGCCGTATGGGCGCCCAGATTACAGTTGACGGCAAAATGGCGATTGTAGAAGGCGTGGGCAAGCTGAAGGGCGCTCCTGTAAAGGCTTTGGACTTGCGTGCCGGGGCAGCTATGGTTATCGCGGGGCTGATTGCCGAAGGCACCACCCAGGTGGAGAATATCCAGTATATTGAGCGGGGCTATGAAAGCATTGTGGACAAGCTGGCAGGCCTTGGCGCAGATATCTATTTTAAGCGGGAGCCTGACCGGGACATGGCAAAGCTGGGATAAGTTCCCAAAACGATAATAATTTGGATATGTGGGGGAAGCCCGTGGGGTTTCCCCTTTTTTATGGAGGCTGGCGTATGGCAAGGGTTTGTCCGCTGTTTTCCGGGAGCACCGGGAACAGCTATTACATAGGAAGCAAGTCGGCAGGGGTGCTTATTGACGCGGGTCGCAGCGCCCGGCAGATGGAAGGGATGCTGAAGCTTTGCGGCATCGACCCGCTAGCGGTACACGCCATTCTGGTGACCCACGAGCACAGCGACCACGTGTCCGGCTTGCGGGTGTTTGCTAAAAAATACGGCGTGCCGGTGTTCTGCACTCCCGGAACCCTTTCAGCCCTGGGTACGGCTGCGGCGGAATTTGAGGCGCGGCCTTTGTGTGCAGAGCTTACAATAGGCGATATAGCAATTACCCATTTCCCTGTTTCCCATGATTGCGCCCAGCCTGTAGGCTATCGGATTCATACGGCGGACGGCAGGGTGGTTGCTTTGGCTACAGACCTGGGCTTTCTTTCCGACGAGGTGAAGGCCGGCCTGCTGGAGGCGGATCTGGTGGTGCTGGAATCCAACCATGACATTGACATGCTGCGGTTCGGCCCGTATCCTTACCCTCTGAAGCAGCGGGTGCTGTCAGACAGGGGCCATCTGTCCAACGCTGCCTGCGCTGCTTTTCTGCCGGAGCTTTTGCGGGCGGGCACCCGGCGTTTTGTATTGGGCCATTTAAGCCGCCAGAACAATACCCCGGAGCTGGCCCTCCAGACATCCCTTGCCTCCTTGGTGCAGGCGGGCTTTGTGCCGGAGGTGGACTTCCTGCTGGAAGCTGCGCCGGTGGAAAACCGGGCGGGGAAGTCTATTATCCTGTAAGGGGGGAAAGCTTGTGCTTTTAGTCAGGCTGGCCTGCGTGGGCAGGCTGAAAGAGGAATACTGGCGGCAGGCCGTGGCGGAATATGAAAAACGCCTGCGGCCTTTTTGCCGCTTTGAAATCCTGGAAATAGGGGAGAGCCGCTTGCCGGATAGTCCCACAGAGGGAGAGATCCGCCGGGCGCTGGAGCGGGAGGGAGAGCAGCTTCTGCAAAAGTCCGCCGGGCTTTTGTGCCCCCTGTGCATAGAGGGCAGGCTTTTGGATTCTCCGGGCATGGCGGTGCTGCTGGGGCAGGCCATGCAGTCCCCAGGCGCCGTCACCTTTTTTATAGGAAGCTCCTTTGGGCTGAGCCAGCAGGTGAAGCAGTCTGGCAAAGGTTTTTCCATGTCCCCTATGACATTCCCCCATCAGCTTGCCAGGGTGATGCTCTGCGAGCAGTTGTACCGGGGCTTTCAAATACAGGCGGGGACGAAATACCATAAATAGGGGCGAAAAAGCTTTGTGCATTTTGCACAATTGCTTCTTAGCAAGCATTCTCACAATAAAACCGATATTTTTTAAGAAGTTTTATGCAGGTTGTTGAAAGGTGTTGCTGTTACCAAATTGTAACCACTATATATGCCTGTTTTCACAAAGTTCCTATTGCAATTTTTTGATTTTAGGGTTATAATTCATAACAAACACAGGAGATGCCTGTCTGTCCCTTGTGCAAATACAACACAACAGGCGGGCGGTCGTCTCCCACACTCTAAATTTGCGGTTTGACCGCGAAAATCTAAGGAGGATCTACGCTATGAAAAATTGGCGGAAAGTCGCAGCACTGCTGCTGGCCCTGGCCCTGACAGTCTCCATGGCTGCCTGCGGCGGCGGGGAAAACTCTTCCAGCACGTCTGCTACTGACAGCAAGACCAGCAGTGCCGTATCCACGCCTGCTGAGAGCAGCGAAGCTTCCGAGCCCGCTGACGAAAGCGAGCCTGCAAGCTCTGAGGCCGGGGAAGAAGAGGATGATCCCATGGCCACTGCTACCACACCCCGTAATGAAACCCTGTACTATGGCGGTGAGCAGTGGGGCAAGCCCATCAACATGAACCCCCTGTCCAGCAACTCCGGCCTGATGTGCATGGAGCAGGATGACCAGGCCACCGTTATCGTCTGGGAAACCCTGTACATGTTCAACACCATTGACAGTAAGGCATATCCCCTGCTGGCTGACGGCGACTATGAGTGGAATGAGGATCGCACCCAGCTCACCTTCAAGGTAAAGGAAGCTGCCAAGTGGGATGACGGCACTCCTTTCACCGCTGACGACGTTGTAGCCACTTGGGATGCCCATGTAAAGTATGAGTCCGCTACAGGTATTGATTTCAGCCAGTACATTGAGGGCTTTGAGGCTGTTGACGAGCATACTGTCCTGATGAAAGGCAAGCCCGTTGATGATGAGAACTACAATCCCCTGAAGATGATGGAATACCTGAACAAGGTATACATGATGCAGAAGGCATACCTGGAGAAGCTGGACGGCGAGCTGAACGGCGACTCCGGTGAGATGAAGAACGCCACCATGTGGGATGCTCCCATTACCGGCGCATACCGTCCCACCACCTATGACTCCGAGCAGCGCGTTGTGTTCACCCGCAATGACGAGTACTGGGGCCAGGACGCCTCCATGTGGGGCAAGCTGCCTGTGCCGAAGTACATTGCCCACAACATGTACAAGGACAACTCCGGTTCCGCCCGTGCCTTTGAGAACGGCGAAATCGACATCAACCAGCAGTATGTAGCCAACCTCCAGGATATGTGGCTGGAGAAGGATCTGCCCATCTCCACTTACTATGATGAGCCTCCTTATCAGATGGCTGGCACCATGCCCAGCATCATCTTCAACACCCAGAAGCCCGGCCTGGATCAGAAGGTTGTGCGTCAGGCTATCGCCATGGCTATCGACTATGATCAGGTAGTTTCTTCCGCTATGACCGGTCAGTCCTACACCTTCACAGAGGTGCCCCGCACCCTGTTCAACCCCACTGAGCCTGAGCAGGCCCTGATTAAGGATCCCGAGGCTCTGAAGCCCTATCAGCATGCAGGCGGCGACGTTGAAGGCGCCAACAAGCTGCTGGACGAAGCTGGCATCACTGACACTGATGGCGACGGCATCCGCGAGTATGAGGGCCAGAACCTGGTGTTCAAGGCTGAGTGCCCCGATGGCTGGTCTGACTACCAGGCTGCTATCAACATCTGCGCTGCTGCTGGCCAGAACATCGGCATCAGCATCGAAGCTTACTTCCCCGAGTCTGCTACCTACACAGAAGACCAGCAGACCGGCAACTTTGACATCGTGGTAAACGGCTACGCTGGCGGCGGCATTTCCGCTCCTTGGCTGCGCGCTTACCAGACCATGTATGGCTTCGGCGGCAACTTCCCCGACACCATGACCTTCAACTACAGCCGTTACTACAACGCTGAGGTGGATGAGCTCTTGAAGCAGATCCCCCGTGAGACTGACGAGGCCAAGTTGAAGGATATGTGGGAGAAGCTGAACATCTTCTATCTGGACGATGTTCCCGCTGTGTCCGTTATGTATCGTCCCATCAACTTCCATTCCACCAATGAAACTGTCTGGACAAACTTCCCCCAGGCTGACGATGGAACCAATATCCCTCCCATGATCTGCTATGACGGCTATGGCTATGCCGCCATGTTCAATCTGGAGCTGGTTGAGGGCTAAAGAGGTTTTGCAGTACATTTCAGAAAAACTGAGATGAGCAAGGGCCTGTGCAGAAGAGGCCCTGCATAGAAAGAAGGCGGCGGAGAAAAGGTAATAGGACTTTCTCCGCCGCCAATTTCTATATAAGGATTGGTGAAAAGTACTGAAAAGGAAGCGTTGAACCATATTGTTTTAGGGAAAGCGGCTGAGGGAAGGAATCCCGGGAGCCGCCACTAAAAAGATGAGGTGATAGTGTTGAAAGGCT
>NZ_QWLE01000360.1:0-511 GCF_009917365.1 Neglectibacter sp. X4
GAGAATCCTATCTATTAAAGGGCATCGACGAAACAGACCCTGAGAAAATCGCTGAGGACTTCAACGAATGCTGTCTGCTCTTCGGTATTCCAGGACAAACGGCGGATTCTATGAGATCCGACATCGAAACAGGGCTGGCATACTTTGAGCGGGTTTGTGTCAATATTATGGTAGAAAACTCTACCCCGGTGCGGCCTGATCCCCGCGTTATCGAGCTTTTTAAAAACACCATCATGCCAAAATACCTGCATAATGAGCGGGTAGATATTTTAATGAATAATACAGATTTCGGAGTAGGAGGTAAATCTAATGAGTAATGAATTAGTTTTAATCGTGAGTCTAGTCTGCATTTATGCAGCAGTTGTTCTTTTTTATAAATTTTTCGGTAAGACCGGTCTTTATATGTGGACTGTGGTCGCCACTATCGCAGCTAATATTGAAGCGCTGATTCTGGTAGATGCTTTCGGCATGGAACAGACTTTGGGCAATATCCTGTTTGCCTCTACTTTCC
>NZ_QWLE01000361.1:0-510 GCF_009917365.1 Neglectibacter sp. X4
CCATCGCATTGAGGGCTATTTTGACTATGTAGTGCCTCCGCTGGAAGGATTTTGGTGGCAGGAAGGCGTGCAGGGCGTCGATTTCAGCAGGAAAGAAGATTTTCAGTGGATTTCAGCCATTCGGCTGCCGGATTTTGTGACCAGAGAAGAATTCGACTGGGCGATCTCGGAAGCAACAGCAAAGAAGAAACGGGATTTCTCCAAAGTGGAATATCTGACGATGGAGGAAGGACTTTGTGTTCAGTGCATGCACGTGGGGGCTTATGATGACGAGCCGCAAACGGTGGCGCTGATGGAGGCATACGTGGCAGAGCAGGGTTTTGTGACAGACTTTACAGAAAACCGGCGGCACCACGAAATTTATCTGTCCGATCCAAGAAGAGTCGCCGCACAGCGGTGCAAAACTGTGATTCGGCATCCTGTGAAGAAAGCTTGCGCAGCGGAGGAAAATAGAGTATGATAAGAAAAAACAAGGAGGCGCTACAACATGGGGAAAGTGAGTTTTTGTAC
>NZ_QWLE01000362.1:0-505 GCF_009917365.1 Neglectibacter sp. X4
GAAACTTCTTTGATTATCACCATGATGCTGAAAGAACAGGGCGCAAAAAAGGTGATTGCCAAAGTCAATCAGGATCTTCATGCTAAATTTCTTCTTTCCAACGGCGCCGATGCCGTCATCTATCCCGAACGTGACATGGCGCTGCGCACTGCGATGAAATACAGCGCCGCCAGTGCCTTTGACTATCTGGAACTTTCTTCTGATTACGGTATTTTTGAAATTGCGCCGCCAAAGTCCTGGATTGGACACAGTCTTAAAGAACTGGAGATACGAAAAAAATACCGACTCAATGTCATCGCTTATAAAGAAAACGATGTCATCAAGGCGGTAGATTCCCAAGATTTTATTTTTAGGGAAACCATGCACCTGCTCATTGCCGGAGAACGGCAAAACTTTCAGCAGTTTGTGAAAAAACATGCCAGCTTATTTTAGCAGCAGCTTCACTGCATAATCCAAAATGCGCGGCGTGCGCTCATACAAATCCTCTTTGTATACTCTCTCCGTC
>NZ_QWLE01000363.1:0-504 GCF_009917365.1 Neglectibacter sp. X4
AGCGAAACCGCAAAAAGAGGACGCAAACGCATTGAAATTGACCAAGAAAATTTTGAAAGCCTTTGTGCCTTGCAATGCACACTTGCTGAAATTTCGGGGTTCTTTGGGTGTTCAGCTGATACCGTTGAAAGATGGTGTAAACGTACCTACAAAATGAATTTTGCGGACATATTCGCACAAAAGAGAGCACCGGGGCAAATATCCCTTAGACGTTCCCAATTCAAACTTGCGGAAAAGAATGCTTCAATGGGGATATGGCTAGGCAAACAGTACTTAGGACAGGCGGACAGTGTAACAGAGCGCGAACAAATCACGGAAGATGACGGTTTCTTAGACGCGCTGAAAGGTACAGCCGCAACCGAATGGGAAGACTATACGCCCCCAAAAGCCCCTTCGCGCGCTATCAGCTCTGCTGAACAGTTAAAAAAGGCAAAGGAAGAACAACAGCTGCGGCAGCAGATACGGCAAGAGATACTTCAAGAACTGCAACCGGAACCGGAACCG
>NZ_QWLE01000364.1:0-246 GCF_009917365.1 Neglectibacter sp. X4
TTTTATGATTGACAGCTTGAAATATGCTGTGGCGTATGTATCGGGGCTGTACGAGAAACTGGAATACGGAAAAGGATATTTTCCCATTATTATAAAGGTTCTCGTCATTGCTTACGTTACCGAATTCACTTCGCAGCTTTGCAAAGATGCGGGGGAGACATCGATCGGCGCAAAGGTAGAACTGGCGGGAAAGGTGATTATCTTTTGTGTTGCGATTCCGGTATTTGTGTCGATTATCAGTCTGGT
>NZ_QWLE01000365.1:0-235 GCF_009917365.1 Neglectibacter sp. X4
TAAACTATGGAATTTGATGAAATTTTAAAGGAACAGATGAAAAAAATCGTCGATGAGAAGCAGACTGACTCGCTTTCTGATTATGCCAGCGGTCTATCCGGGGGAATTTCTGATTACTTTACGCTGGATAAAATCGTAGACGCAACACTAAATGGGGAGAGCATTTTTAGTTCAGAGGATATGATTTCCAGTTTAAAGGCGCTGTTTCTCTATGAATTAAAGGCGGCACTGGTGG
>NZ_QWLE01000366.1:0-503 GCF_009917365.1 Neglectibacter sp. X4
ATGAACTTGAAGAATGCATCGGCGATGATCCAGAACTTGTATCGATGCGTGTACAGCTTGAATTAGAACAATTTTAAGAAGGTGTAACATGATACAGATAAAAAAAGGCAAAGAACCCCGAGCACTCTTGAAATATCGGAAACAAGAATTTTCGTCCTACAAAGATATGCCTTCAGAGGTAAAGCGGGATGTATTAAGCAGCTTGATGTTAGAACAGGGACATTTATGTGCATATTGTATGAGAAGAATTGAACTTAATGGGAAGAAAGAACGGAGAGCTACAATTGAGCATTGTCTACCACAGGCTGTTTCAGATGTTAATCGTCTAAATTATAAAAATATGGTTGCTGTATGCAGCGGCAACAGGGACGCCCATTTAAACAAGGATAAGACTTGTGATGCAAAAAGAGGGAGCTTGCCATCAGAACAACAGCGAATGAAGAAAATTGACGTATTTGATGGTCATACCTTGGACCTCATTCAATATGGATCGGATGGCAGGA
>NZ_QWLE01000367.1:0-502 GCF_009917365.1 Neglectibacter sp. X4
AAGAGCCGGACGAGTTTGAGGACATCGACCCTGAGCTTATCCGTATGCAGCTTGAGAGCGATGAACCAAGCCCCTTTGTGGAGCAGGTCATGGCAGATGTGGAGCGCCTTGCAGCGGCAGAGCAGAAGCCAGAGCCAGAGCTTGAGCAAGAAGAAACAGAGGTTCTGAAACCCTCTTGGGAGCAGAATAAGACAAGAGTTCAGACCTTTGACCTGCACCCAGATATTCCGATGGCAGAACGCCACACCTTTGATCTTGCAAATAACAAGGTCGAGGAAGTAAACAAGAAAGAGCGCTTCCACAGGAATTATGCGGCGATAAAGGTCTTGAAGGACTGTCAGAGCGAAAACCGTTTTGCAACACCCGAAGAGCAGATTATCTTGTCGAAGTATGTCGGTTGGGGTGGTATTCCAGAGGTCTTTGACGAGGGTGCAGATTCTTGGCATACAGAATATGCGATGCTAAAGGACATTCTGACACCCGATGAGTATAACTCGGCAAG
>NZ_QWLE01000368.1:0-502 GCF_009917365.1 Neglectibacter sp. X4
TATATGCACAGCTGCTGCATTACAGTGCAAAGACTATTCTTTTCCGTTCCAGCAGTAGGTGCAGAGTTTATTTCTTTCAAGGCCCGTAGCATCCATCATATCATCAAGGCGACAGAACTGCAGCGTAGTGAATCCCATTTCCTTACGGATTTCCTCCACCATCTGCGCATATTTTTCTGTCTCAGGATTTGCATATTCTTCCAGAATCTCATCAGTTACGTTACCGTTCTCAAGTCTTGTGATGACTCTTCTGGTAATCAAGTCCATTTCGGAGGAAGAACGCGAGAAGTTCAGATATTTGCATCCATACATAATCGGCGGGCACGCTGGTCTGATATGCAGTTCCTTTGCGCCAATCTCAAAGAGATATTCGGCAGTTTCTCGAAGCTGCGTTCCTCTTACGATGGAGTCATCAATGAGTACCAGTCTCTTGTCTTTGATTAAATCTTCCACAGTCAGAAGCTTCATCTTTGCAATCAGATTTCGCTTGGTCTGAATGGTC
>NZ_QWLE01000369.1:0-501 GCF_009917365.1 Neglectibacter sp. X4
TGTATCGTTTCCCGTTCCAACTGTGCGAACACGATACAAATATTCAGCATGGCCCGGCCCATCGGGGTTGAAGTATCAAACTTTTCCGTGGAAGAAACAAACTCCACATTGTACTGCTGGAACAGCTCCATCATGGTTGCGAAATCCAGAATGGAACGGCTGATACGGTCAAGTTTGTAGACAATGACTTTTGCTATCAGGCCCTTTTTAATATCCCGCACCAACTCTTGAAATTTCGGGCGGTCTGTGTTTTTGCCGCTGTATCCTTTATCTGTGTATTCCCTGCAACTACCGCCTTTCAATTCGTATTTGCAAAACTCAATCTGGCTTTCAATGGAAATGCTGTCCTTTTTGTCTACCGATTGTCTTGCATAGATTGCGTCTATCCGATTATTCATATTGTCGCTCCTTTTCTTAAAAAAGAAACGGAGCTGCTGACAGTCTTATTATACCGCCAACAGCCCCGTAAATCAATGATGTGGCTGGAAAAACTTACGCCCC
>NZ_QWLE01000038.1:0-28789 GCF_009917365.1 Neglectibacter sp. X4
AGATTCAATGGAGATTTCAAGATGAGTTTGATAAGCTAAAGCAGCTTGCAATAGGAATTTTTGCAGGCTGATTTCAATAAAATGCCCAAATTTTTAGTCTGGGCTTGACATTGGCAAACGAGAAATACAAAGGCGATGCGCTCCTGCAGAAGGTTTATACGGTGGATTTCCTCTCCAAAAAGAAAAAAGTGAACGAGGGCGAAGTGCCGCAGTATTATGTGGAGGGAAACCACGAAGCCATCATACCGCCCGCCGTTTTCGACAACGTGCAGGTGCTGATGCAGTCACGGGGAAAAGGGAACGGCCGGAATAGCTGCGTGAGCATTTTCTCCAGCAAAATTCGCTGCGGGGACTGCGGGAGCTGGTACGGCTCCAAGGTCTGGCATTCCAACGACAAATACCGCAGGGTGGTCTGGCAGTGCAACCATAAATTTGACGGCGGGGAGAAATGCACCACGCCGCATCTGGACGAGGAAACCATCAAACAGCTTTTCATAAAGGCATTGAACATCATAGGGAAAGAGAAAGACCTTATTATCGCAGGCTTTGGGGAAGTCAAAGACACGGCATTTGAAACCGGAGAGCTGGAGACGGAGGCACGGCAGCTTAATGGGGAGATGAATGTGGCGGCGGAACTGATACAGAAATGCATCGGGGAAAATGCCCGCGTCGCACAGAACCAGGGTGAATACGCCAAACGGTATGATGCCCTGGTGGAGCGGTTTGAAACGGCGAAAGCACGACTGGAGGAAGTGCAGGCGGCTGTCACGGAGAAACAGGCGCAACGGAAAATGATGGAGAACTTCATGGAGGTGCTGCGGGGCCTGCCGGAGCAGGTGGATTATTTTGACGAGGTGGCCTGGTATGCCATGGTGGACTTTGTGACGGTCTACAGCAAGGAAGATGTGCGGTTCACCTTTAAGAACGGGATGGAGATTCCGGTAAAAACCAAATAGGAAATACAGATTGCACTTCACGGGAATGTGGAGTGTTTTCTTATTTTTATTTTTTAGGGTTGAAGTGGGATAGAGCATATTGAAAAACTATTAATCTTTAACTATAATTTAGAGTATGTTTGAGGATAATGTAACTTATTTTTGGAGGTTAATGCAATGGATATAAATAAAGTTAAAGAGCTTGCGCAAAATGGTGTTACACAGGCACAGAATGACTTAGGTGTAGCATACATGACAGGCGATGGAGTGGAATTAAATGAACAACAAGCTGTTTATTGGTTTCAATGTGCATCATCTCAAGGGAATCCAGAAGCTATGGCGAATTTCGGAATGTGTTTATTGATTGGAAAGGGAATAAAAAAAGATATAAGTGCAGCTTTATATATACTTGAATCTGCCTATTTAATGGGAGTAAATAATGTCATTCAAAATATTTTAGATGCAATTCATAATAAAGATGTTGATATTAAGGTAATCATATCGTTGGTGAATGATAACAATACACAGGCAGAATGGATTTTAGGCTTGTGTTATGATCATGGCTTGTGCGTTGGTAGAGATACGCAAAAGGCAATGGAATTATTTAATGATGCAGGAGAAAATAACAATCCCATTGCACTTTGGATGTTAGCATATTTTTTTGCTAATATACCTGAGCCTGATTTGTTATGTGCAAAAATGTATCTTAAAAAAGTGGAAGAGTTGGCAGAGAAACAGGTTGGAGTTTTAGGAAATGCTCAAATCAAGAAAGATATATCTGATGTAGACGAAAGATTACGAAAAGAATGCTGTTTTCTTCTGGTAAAAGTAATTCCAGAATGTAATGAAAAAGGACAGCCTAAAGATAAATATGCTCAGGATTTATTGGATGGAAAATTGTTTATGAAAACATTGGATCAGTTTGGAGATATTTCAAAGAGAGATGCATCTTCAGACAATGATTTTAGGGGAGATATTCTTGAGGGATATTCGGAGAGTTTTGGTTTTGGATATAATCCACATCTATATAAAGAAGATGGAGACGGTATCATAAGAGATGGAATGCTTGGTTCTATTGATATACTTGCTTTGCGGAAGAAAGTTTACTGTCTTGCAGCAATTGACTATTATAAACCTCGTCATGCGATTATAAAGCCGTCTCTAAAAATGAAAGAGTTCGGAAAATACGCAGTAATTATTAGTGACGTAGAAGAATTTTTGAAAAGAGTACATAAGGCGTTTGATAGATACCAGCAGGAGAAACATGCTTCTTATCGCCTAGCTTATAATAAGGTTTCTTATGATGTTGATTTATATGAGAAGTTTAATTACAGTGAGTTTCATAAATCCAAATCTTATTCATGGCAAAATGAATTTAGAATATCGTTAGATTTCAGTGAAGGAAGATTTAGTTCTACAATACTTGAGGAAGTGACAGATTTTGCAAAATTGACTTTTCCGGGGAAATATGAGATTGATAATAATCCACTTTCACTTTCAGACTGGATATATTTTGAAATAGGAGATATTCGTGATATTTGTCAATGCGTAGAAGTTGATGAATTGTTTGGTGAAAAATTTACTATCCATATTGAAAAAGAGCCTACATTAGTTGAGCCGTATGAAACACCACATAAGCCACGCCCAACATTTTGTAAAGGTGTAATAGAAGTAATGTTTCCTAATGGAAAATATCATCTTGCTGTGTCCAAAGAGGCGTTTTTTAGTGCAGTATTGTGATTTGAACCCCCTTTGGAGGCAAAATAAAAAAGTGTAGGGAAAATAAAATTGTATCAAAATGGGCTATTAGATAGACGAGGGCTTGAGCGGCACGGATATGAAAAAGCGCGATGAGCAAAACCGGCTCATCCGGGACTGCAAGCTGGGTAAAATCGACCGGGTTATTACCAATTCTGTATCTCGGTTCGCACGCAACACGCAGGAACTTCTGGTGGCCCTACGCACTCTGAAAGAGCTGGGCGTGAGCATCTACTTCGAGGAACAGGGCATCGACAGTGAGAAGATGAATATGGAAATGCTGGTGACTTTCCCCGGCATGGCCGCACAGCAGGAAAGCGTGAACATCTCCGACCACATTCGGAGAAGCTATCAGATGCGCATGGAGTCTGGTGAGTTTAACTGCAATGCTCCTGCCTACGGTTTCGAGATAGTGGATGGGCAGATGGTTGTCAAAGAGGAGGAGGCGGCTGTGATTCGCCGCATTTTTGACCTTTACCTGCAAGGTGTTGGCAAGCAGAATATTGCTAATATCCTCAATGCGGAGGGTGTTCCTCGCCGGTATGCTCAAAAGAAATGGTATCATAATACCATTAATTATGTGATAAACAACGAGCGGTATATGGGCGATGCACTCCTGCAAAAGAAGTTCACAACGGACACCCTGCCCTTCAAAAAGAAAAAGAACCGCGGAGAAATGCCGCAGTATTATGTGGAGAATAGCAACCCGCCCATCGTCAGCAAAGAAACCTATATGGCGGCGCAAGAACTGCAAAAATCAAGGAATGTCAGCCATAAGCGCGAAAGTGACTACCCGTTAACATCTGTCCTCCATTGTCCTGAATGCGGCCGGACGTTCCGCAGGTTGCTCCTGAATGGTACTGCCTACTGGCTATGCAGCGGCAAGGCGGCAGGTGCGACAAATTGCCAGAGTAGACGTGTCCGAGAAACTGCTGTGTATGATACCTTCTGCTTGATGGCAGACAAGCTGGCCTCCCATCGGCAAGACCTATTAGGAGCGATTATCCACCAGCTGGAGGCGATGCAAAATCGTAGCGGCGAGAGCCAAGAAAAGATACGGCAGATAGACAAGCAGATAGCCGATTTGAGTGCGCAGAATCTGGTGGTCGCCCGGCTACACACCAACGGTGTGCTTAATGCTACTGACTTTGCGGCTCAGTCCTCAGTAATCAGCAACAAAATCAACGCCCTGCGGCTCGACCGCAAAAAGGCACTGGCTGAAGATGAGGACGATGAGCTGATATACACGCTGAAATCGCTGGACGATACCCTGGCAGGATATGTGGCGGGTGCAAAATTTAGTCAAGAGTTATTCTATGAGATTATCCAAAGCATCACAGTTGTAGGCAATGCGCGGCTGACTTTCCATCTCGTCGGCGGGCTGGCATTCACAGAGCAAATCCCGGAGAATGCGAGGTGTCGCACAGCATGAAAAAGAGAAATATTCCGTTCGGGTATCAGTATCAGAACGGCGTGATAACCACCCATCCACAAGAAGTTGCTGTGCTGAATCGCATTTTCAGCGAGTACCAAAATGGTCTGTCCCTGTTGGAAATCACAAACCGGCTAAATGCCGAAAAAATTGAGTATCAGCCTGGCGTTACCGGCTGGAACAAATCCCGCATCATGCGCCTGATCGAGGATGAGCGATATACCGGCATTGACAATTTTCCAGCAATTATTGATAAGGGAACGCACCAGGCCATGGTTGAGATGAAAACCCAAAAGAATACCCAGCACGGTACCGACCGCACCTGTGAAATTTTTCATATAAATGTACCAGTAATATGCCCGATATGCGGTTTTGAAATGAACCGTCGGCATGACAGCAGATTCAAAACGTGCCAGCAGCGATGGATATGTTCAAATGCGGGCTGCCGCACAGTAATTCACAAGGCTGACAGCGAGCTGCTGGATGATATTACTGTACTGCTAAATCGGGTAATTGTCAATCCAGAATTAGTACAAATTCCAGCTAAAGACGAATCCATAGGTGTGCAGACATTAAAGGCTGAAAATGAGATTACCAGGACATTTGACACGCTCGATTATGATAAAAGTGCCTTGCGAAAGAAAATACTGGAGTGTGCTTCTCTGAAATACGCGGATATCGACTCCGCTCCTTATATAGCCCATAGATTGAAAGCGGTTCTCGCAGATGCAGAGCCGCTTTCAACTTTTTCAATGCCACTTTTCAAGAGGACGGTTCAAGCCGTCCACCTCGGAAAAGATGGCGCCGTGAGCATAAAATTGATAAATGACCAGATGATCGGAAAGGACGATGAATATGCAACCGACAGTGAATACTCCGCAGAAAGTAGTACGGAAAATCCCGGCGAAAATCAACATAGCTGAAGAAATCAAGCAAGCCCACCGGCAGCTTCGGGTGGCGGCATATTGCCGCGTTTCCACGGCCCAAGAGGAGCAACTCAACAGCTATGACGTGCAGGTAAGGTACTACACCGAGAAGATCCGAAGCGAGCCGAAATGGGCCTTTGTGGGCATTTTTGCGGATAGAGGGCTTTCGGGTACCAGCACCAAAAAGCGCGACGAGTTCAACAAGATGATAAAGCAATGTCGGCGCGGTAAAATCGACATGATTATCACGAAATCCATCAGCCGATTTGCAAGGAATACCGCCGATGTTCTCAACGTACACTGGCCTTACCCCTGGCAAAACCTACAAATTGTCCGGCACCCTCATGGACAAATCCACCAAGGAAAAACTGTTGGTAGATGGGAAGGAGATCACCGCCGAAGCCACCTTCACAGCGTCCAAGGCAGAGGGCAGCATCGACATCCCCTTTACCTTCGACGCCTCCAGTCTGGCCGGGAAATCCGTGGTGGTGTTTGAAACGCTTTACCGGGATGATATGGAACTGGCTGTTCACGCCGATATTGACGATGAAGGCCAGACTGTTGATTTTGGCAAGCCCGACATCAAGACTACCGCCACCATCGACGGGAACAAGGTCACAGACCCGCTGGGCGAAGTGACCATCATAGACACTGTGGAGTACACAGGTTTAACCGTTGGCAAAACCTACAATGTCACGGGCGTTTTGATGGACAAGTCTACCAATGAGAAACTGCTGGTGGACGGTAAGGAAATCACCTCCTCCGCAGAGTTTACGGCAGAAAAAGAAAATGGTACTGTTGAAGTATCGTTTACTTTTGACTGTTCCGGGCTGGCGGGCAAGAGCATCGTGGTCTTTGAGACGCTATACCAAGATGGCCTTGAATTGGCTGTTCATGCGGATATCGAGGACGAGGCACAGACTGTCACCGTCAACGCAAAGGGCGGGCTTCTCATCAAGAAAACCGCCGAGGACAACATGGTGGAGGGCATTTCCTTCCTGGTGACGGGCAAAGATTATGCGGAAACCTTCAAAACGGACGCCCAGGGCGAAATCTACATTCAGGATTTGCCCCTCGGTGAGTACACCATCACAGAAGTGGAAAACGATACCACCTCCCGCTATGTGATAGAGAACGGCAAGACTGTCACCGTAGAAAACGGCAGCGAACCCGCCGTGGTTGAGTTTCACAACAAGCTCAAGCGCGGCTCCCTGCGCATTGTCAAGGTGGAAACCGGGACGGACACCCGCCTGGAAGGGGCCTCCTTCTGCCTGAAGGACGCAGACGGTCAGGTGGTAGCAGACGGCAAAACCGACAAGAACGGCGAACTGGTTTTTGACAATCTGCCCTGGGGCAAGTACTTTTTGGAGGAAATCTATGCCCCGGAGGGGTATATCCTGGATAATAAAGAAACAGAAATCGAAATCGGGGAGGATACCATCGAGGCAAAAATCACCGTGGAGAACAAGAAGAAAACTCCGGATATCCCCACCACCAGCGTCCCCAAGACCGGCGATACCCGCGCAAACCCGTGGTTTGTGGGGGCAGCTATGGTTGCCATGCTGGCAGGCGCGGGGGGCTTGATTGCCTATCTCATCAAAAAACGCAGGAAGTAAACAGGAGGTTAAAGCCAATATGAATAAAAGGAAACTGGCCTCTGCCCTTTTGGCAGGGGCCTTGCTTTTTACCAGTGCCATCCCGGCCAGCGCCGCGAAAGCTACAGGCACGCCCACACCCCATCAGGTTTTCTACAGGGAAGAAGCGGGCCAGACCTTCTCCGGCAAAATCCACATGGAAAAAGGTGTTACAGAAGTGGAGGCGGGGCAACCCGCCTTTTCCCTTTCCGTCCAGGACGGGGCGGTTTTGTTTGATTCCCTCTATACCAGCACCCGCCAGTCAATCCGGGCCACCTGTGACGGGGAAAGCGTCAGCCAGGAGGTAAACCTGGCAGTCTATGACACGCTGGACATAGCCCCGGCCACCGGCAGCGCCATTTTAACTGTAAAGGACGCCCGAACCTTGAAGCCTATCCCTGGTGCAAAGTATACGCTGTACTGCGGCGGGCGTATTGTAAAACCCAGCGTGGAAAGCAACGCAAAGGGTATGGTTTCCCTTGGTTTGCTTACCCCCGGTTCCTACGAATTGCGCCAAACGGCTGTGCCTAAAGGGTATCAGCCATCCAAGGCCAGCGTGAAATTCACGGTCACGGGCCTTAGTGTTTCCGGCGGTGATACGGAAATCCATACCAGCGGGGGCAGGAAAATCACGGTTGGCGGGAACGAGGTTTTGATTGCAGGGCCATTTTCCCCTGATATCACGCTTACCGCTGAAAATGAAAAGCAGATTGAGGGCGTTACCGTAACGTATGAGAACTTTGGGGCTTTCCTGGGCAAACCGGGCACGGAAAAATCCTTCGATTATGTGACCTTGCGGGCCGCGCAGGAAGAAATCAACCATCTAAAGGACGAAGAGGAAATCTGCGGCGCGGTACATATCGCCTACACTTTGAAAGAGCCTGCCTGTAACCTCACGCAGTATCTGGCAGAGAAGCCCGCGCCGAAACCCACGCCCACTCCCCCGGCCCCCAGCCAGGGCGGGGCTTCCGGCAGCGCGGGCACAACAGCGGCCCCCGCCGCCACGCCTGCTCCCACGCCAGCGGCTACACAAGCCCCTCCCAGCGTGAACCCCATTGCCACCCCGGCCCCTACAGTCGAACCCAGCGCAGAACCCGAAGAAGTCAAAGCTGATAAGCGGAATTTGGCTGTTATTGTACTGGACACGGACGGCAAGCCTGTACCCGGCGTGACCGTAGGCCTGTTTGAGCCTATGGAGGATATGCCCGTGCCTGCAAGCACAGCCGACCCCGCCGACATCAGCCAGTCGCTCTCTAACCTCCATAATCAGCGGGAGACAGAGAAAATCAGCCAGGACCCCTATAAGAGAAGCGCCGCTTTGCAGGCCGCACGGACGGATGAACAGGGGCGGGCCAGCTTCCCAAAAGCGCCTGCCACCGAGCTTATAGCTGTACCTGTCAAAGTGCCGGACGGCTACTCTACAGAAAAAATACCCACCGAAATCCCGGCGGGCATGGAGGAGGATTTCACCGTCACCTGCCCGTATATTGCCGTGGATTTGTCCGTCTACAGCAACGCCACAGACAGCCCCGTTGCAGGTGCCGATGCGGTTCTTTGCAGCGAGGACGGGGACGAATTAGCAAGCTGGGTTACAGCGGAAAGCCCCCGCCGCTTTATCCGGGTTCCCAAAGGGGAATATACTTTACGGATAAAATCAAAGGACGGGGAGGACAAAATATCTTTTTCTGTGGGCGGCGATACGCCGTTGCAGAAGGTGCGGGCGGAAACCTATCTGCCTGGAATCCGGGAGGAAAGCGGCACAAAACTTGACTTTACCGGGACACTACCTCTACTGCCCTATGTGGGCGGGGCCGCGCTGGTACTGGCTGGCGCGGCTGCGGGCATCGCTGCTTTCCTCCGTAAGCGCAAGCGCGGCAGGGGGCTGAAATGAGAAAGGCCCTGGCGGCAATTTTTGCCGTGGCCTTATTGGGGGGTTCCGTTTGTGCGGGGTTGTGGCTGGCAGGGTTCTACTGGCAGGGGCAGGAACAGGATTTGAAAATGGATGCCCTGCGCAGGCTGGCGGCAAGCCCCATTGTTACGGATATGGGGCAAGGGCCGCAGGAAACCTCTTTGCCGGAAAACCATATAGAAGCGCAGGAGCCGCCAGCCGTATTACGCGATTTCACAGCGTTGCAGGAAGAAAACCCGGACTGCATCGGCTGGGTGTCTATCCCCGGTACGCCTATAGATTTCCCCGTTATGCAGAGCCAGGATAAACCCGAATTCTACTTAGACCATGACTTTTCCCGCGAGTATGACATTTATGGCCTGCCCTTCCTGGACGCCAGGTGCAGCCTGGACAGCGGCAATCTGCTGGTATACGGCCACCACATGAACGACGGCAGTATGTTTTCCTGCCTGCATAAGTACCAGGACAAGGCGTATTGGCAGGCCCACAAGGAAGTGGTTTTTGAAACTCCGTCAGGGGTGGAAAGCTACCGCATAGCGGCTGTGCTGCGCGTGAAGGGCAGCTACAGGGCTGGTGAGTGGAGTATCTTTCAGCCTATGGACGTTGACAGCCAGACCGTGGAGGAAATAACGACGCATCGGCTCTACGACACAGCCGTGGGAATCGGGCCGGGGGATAAGCTGCTTACGCTGGTGACGTGCGAATATTCACAGAAAAACGGAAGGTTGGCGGTGATAGCAGTTAAAGAATAGCTTTAGGGCTGTGGGAAACCGCAGCCCTTCTCTGTGCCCCCAGGGTTGGGGGTAGAGGGAAGGGCTTGGCTCTCCAAATTCTTACAGGAAAGAGGATGATTTTATCGAGGACTTTTTTGATATGTGCAGGAAGATCTGGGAATGGGAAAACCGGCACAATATCCCTTATGCAAAACGCTTGACCGAATGGTACGGCGACCTGGGTATGCATGTACCGCTGCCGGGTATTACAGATGAGCAGATACGGCGGCGGTACAAAAATATATCCATGGAGGCAACGGCACGGACCAGCCCTGTGCGGGGGGTGGAACCCTCTTTGTAGCTATGGAACCGCCTAACCGGGGTTGTGCAGGCCTGCTTCAATCAATTCATCCCACTCGGGCAGGATAGCGTTTATCATAGGCTCGCCATAGGCCACACGGTATTTCTTTTTTGTAAGCCATCCCCTGTCCAGCATTTCACCCAGAGCCATTTCCACCTGCTCCCTGGGGATTCTGTTGCTGGCCGATACGCGGGAAACCAGGCTTTGATAGGTGGCAAAGGCATTGCCATGGTTTTGTGCGATCCTGTCAAAATCCGCCACAATGTACCGGAAACAGGCCGTAAGCTGATCGTCTTCGCTGGGAATTTCAAAGGAAGCGGACGCGGCGTCCCGCAGGGCGCGGCTCATGGTGGTGCGCACACCATAGACCTCCACATTCTTCCGCAAGTCCTGCACCAGATAGCGCACAACAGGCTGGAAATGCCCGTCCCCTGTGAACAGAATGAAATTAGGTGGGGATTTCTTTTTTGCCGCCAGCCTGTATATGGCGTCCAGCATGATAACGTCGGACATGTCTTTGACCGCCTGCCCGTGGCTTTCCCATTTTGTTTCAATGATGTCATTGCTGACCGCACGGATACGGGCTACCTCGCCGGAAAAGCTGGGATGCTGGAAATCACCAAAAAAGGAAAGGCGCTCCACCTGGTACTTTTCCCGTATCTGCCGGCACCAGCTATCCAAGTCGGGCCTTACCCTATAGCGGTCTTTCATGGACACATACCAATATTCGTAATCAATAAAAACGGCTGCCCGGTTGTCGGCGCGAAAAAACATCTATATTCCCCCTATAAAGGGATTATACAACAAAATTCACGGGCCGTAAAGCCCGCGAGATTGGAGTGATAGCAGACGAAACTTGAGATTATCCCCATGACGTTAAAAGAAGCCAATGCCTTTGTGGCAGAGCGCCATCGCCACCACGGCCCGGTCACGGGCCACAAATTTTCCATCGGACTGTCCAACGGCGAGAAGGTGGTGGGAGTGGTGATTGTAGGCCGTCCCGTATCCCGCTATCTGGACGATGGCTGGACGCTGGAAGTGAACCGCCTTTGCACGGACGGCACCCGTAACGCCTGTTCCATGTTATACGCGGCAGCATGGAGGGCCGCACGGGCCATGGGCTATAAGCGGCTTATCACTTATACTTTGGAAACCGAAAGCGGCGGGAGCCTGCGGGCGGCTGGATGGAAGTGCGTTGGGCAGGCAGGTGGTCTGCGCTGGACGGGCCGACGCAGGCCGCAGGTGGATTTGTACCCGGCGCAGATGAAGGTGCGGTATCAGGTGGAGGCTGCACCATGAACAGCCTTAAAATCGGCCTGCATGACGCAGAAATGGAGCATTTTAAAGGCAAAAAGCACTTCCCAAATTATGCCTTGATGAAAATCTCTGCATGGCATAAGGCCCAGGGCGACCTTGTAGAATGGTGGGAGCCTTTAAACTCTTACGACAAGGTATACAGCAGCAAGGTATTTGACTTTACACCGGAAAACCCGTATCTGCCTCCGGATACTGTCAAGGGCGGCACAGGATATGGGCTGTTTACGGAGCTGGCCCCAGAAGTGGAAGCCACGTTCCCGGACTACAGCATTTACCCCTCGTGCGATTACGCTATCGGCTGCATAACACGGGGATGTCCCAATCATTGCCGCTGGTGCATCGTGCCGAAGAAGGAGGGGGATATCCGCCCCTACTGCACATGGCGGCAGCTAGTGCGGCCCGATACGGACAGGCTGGTACTTATGGACAATAACATTTTAGCTTGTGACTATGGCATAGAACAGTTGGCGGGCATGATTGAAAGCGGGTATAAAATCGACTTGAACCAGGGCATGGACGCCCGGCTGGTAACGCCGGAAATTGCGGACATTTTGGCGCGGCTCACCTGGATACGGTATCTGCGCTTCTCCTGCGACCAGGAAAGCCAGATTGAACATATCCTGCGTACCTGCCAGCTTTTAGAGGAGCGTGGCGTGAAGCCGTACCGGGTGTTCGTGTACCTCCTGGTTACAAAGGACATAGGCAGCGCGTCCCGCCGGGTGGAAGCCTTGAAAAAGCTGCGGGGCATAAGCCTTTACGCCCAGGCAGAGCACAACGAGGGCATGGGCATAACGCCCAATAAAATGCAGTTGGAGTTTGCCCATCGGTATGTGTACAGCGGGTGTTTCCGCAAAGAGACATGGAAGGAATATTGCAAAAGGAAAGGATTTGATACCGATGGATTTACAAGATAAGATTACGGCCCCATTGGGTTTAGCCACGCTGGATAAATCCAGCGCAGAAGCCCAAAGCCCGGAGCAGTATGCCATTAACACAATAGGCGGCAGGGCGCTGCAAACAGCAAATACGATTGCCCAGAAAAGCGGGCAGGCCATCAAGGCTGCTTTGGCAGAACCGGTTGCGCCCAGGGCTGTGCCGGTTGGAGATCGCCCCACATACAGGAAAGCATCGGGAGCACCACCTTATACTCCCGTAACAGAGGATGTTTTTTCTGGACCTGTCCCCGCGCAAAACCCGCCCATGCAGGCAGATTGTCCCCCAGGGCGGGGCGCAGATATGCCTCGCCCTTTACCGGACAGACCGCAGACTTCGTCGGCAAAACAGGGCAACCGTACCGCGCGAAGCATGAAAAACCGGCACACGCCCACAGGGGAAAAAGGGAAGCCCCCTGCATATACAGCCCCGCCAGCCATCAAGGCGGGGAATTACGAAGCCGACGCCCTACAGCTTTACGAGAACCCCGCCCTCGCTACATACCAGGGTGAGCAGTTGGCCTTTAGCTTGCCAAGCCAGGGGCCGGGGCTGGCTTTGTCAGGGGAATCCAGCGCAGGCTTGCAGACCTTCCAGGCGGCAGGGCAGGCCGCAGAGGGGGGCGCGTCTGCGGCTGCATCTTCCAGCGCGGGGCCGGTTGTCATTGCCTATCAAGTTACGGAAAAGGCTGTCACAAAAATGAAAGAAACGGTAGAAAATATCGCCGCCAGGGCACAATCCAGCAAGCAGGCGCTGGGGGCCCTGGCGGCGCTTTTCCTTGTTCCGCTCCTAATTATGTTCGGTATTGCCGGGGTGCTGCGGGGCGGCGGGTTTGCCAGCAATGTCAACCTTTCTGCGGATGTACTGGCCCTTATGCCCCAGATAAATGCCGCTTGCCAAACCCATGGCATCCCCGAATACGCACCTCTGGCAGCGGCTGTGATGATGCAGGAATCCGGCGGCAACGTGGCCCTTACGAATGGGGACGTAATGCAATGCGCGGAATCGCTGGGCTACCCTGCGGGTACGCCTGTGCCGGTAGAGGAATCCATCAACCATGGCGTGGGGGTGCTGGCCCACAAGCTGGCACGGGCTGGCTCCACTGGGCCAACGGATATTCCCGCTATCAGCCTTGCCCTGCAAGCCTATAACTACGGCGACGGCTACTTTGATTGGGCCGCGTCCCACGGCGGGGGCTACAGCAAGGAAAATGCCCTGAGTTTCCAGCAGTACCAGATGAGCCACGGCTACCCCGGCGGCTACGGCGACGCCAGCTATGTTGAGCACGTCCTACGCTATTACCAAACCGGCGGGGGCGGCATGGGCGCGGCAAGCGCCATCGCAAACGGGGCTTTCGCATACCCCTGCGAGGGCCACGGCTGGAACACCTACCCCGGCCATGAGGGCATAGACATCCCCTTGGAGACGGGCACCCCTGTTTACGCCTGTGCCGCTGGTACTGTCACCTATGCACAAGCTGGCTGGCACAGCGGCATGGGGGTTGACGGCATTGCCTCCTATGGCAACTGCGTTTTCGTTGACCATGGAAGCGGCTGGCAATCCCGGTACGCCCATATGTCCTCTATCGTGGTGGCTTCGGGGACAACAGTACAGCAAGGCCAGCTTATCGGCTATGTGGGCAGTACAGGCAACAGCAGCGGGCCGCACTTGCATTTGGCGCTCTACTATAATGGCAGCCCATCTTCGGGCGGGGTGATCTACGCCGAACAGGCGTGGCCGCAGTACAAGAATTAACAGGCGAAAATGTGAAAAACTACAGAACAGGCAGCAGCTTTATGGGCTGCTGCCTGTTTCTTGATTTAGGAGGGATGTATATTGACATATGGCTATATCCGCGTTTCCAGCACAGACCAGAATGAGGACAGGCAGAAAATCGCAATGGACGCCAAAAGCGTCCCCAGGAAAAATATTTTTATGGACAAGCAGTCCGGCAAGGACTTTGAGCGCCCCCAGTACAGGCGGCTGGTCAGAAAGCTGAAACGGGGTGACCTTCTCTACCTGTTGAGCATCGACCGCCTGGGCCGCAACTACAAGGAGGTACAGGAGCAATGGAGAATCCTAACAAAAGATAAGGGCGTGGATATCTGCGTCATTGATATGCCGCTGCTGGATACCCGTACCGCAAAAGACCTCATGGGCACCTTTATTGCCGACTTGGTGCTGCAAATCCTCTCTTTTGTAGCAGAAAACGAGAGGGCCAACATCAAGAAGCGGCAGGCCCAGGGCATAGCGGCGGCAAAGGCCCGGGGTGTCCGCTTTGGCAGACCGGAAAAGCCTGTCCCAAAAAACTTTGTGGATATCGTGCGGCAATGGGAACGGCATGAAATCTCCACACCGGAAGCCCTGCGGCTTTGTGATATGAGCAGGCCCACATTCTACCGGAAAATCCGCGAAAACGAAGAAACAAAGCTTATAAGATGTAAGATTATATCGTCTTAAAAGGTAAACTTTTAGATACAAAATTACTTTCGTATAATTTTACCATACTCCTTCCCTGATTGCAAGATAGTACATATAATTTTGTTTAACCTTACAAAAAAAGAAACCCATAATGTGGCAAAAAGAGGGGTTTATCAATTAGTTTGCTTTATTTCTTTTACGGGGGGAGGAATGTGATAGTAATTGCTTTTATAGACAGCCGCAACGGCGTGGCATTCAATCACCGCAGGCAGTCCCAGGATAGGGAGGCGTTGCAGAAAATCATTGGCATGACGGCTGGCTCTGTGCTTTGGGTAAACACGTATACGGCGCAGCTTTTTGCGGGCTATGACGCGCCCCAGGTGCAGGAGGACGAACATTTCCTCGATAAAGCTGGGCCTGGGGAGTTCTGCTTGGTGGAGGGGGCCGACATCCTGCCATTCAGCTTTTTCATTGAGGAAATCATCCTTTTCAACTGGAACCGGGCATACCCAGCCGACCGGCATTTCCCTATCGACATCCATAATGGGAAGTGGCGTTGTACGGCAAGGGAAGATTTTACGGGCAGTTCCCACAAGAGGATTACCATGGAGGTCTACAAGAAATGAAAAACAGGGCAAGGCTTTTATCACTCGTATTGGTCCTGGCGCTGATTTTCAGCGGGTGTGAATCGCCGGGTATGGAACCTGCTGCCAGCAGCGCGGCACCTATCGCCGTTGAGACAGCCACACCCAGCCCCACCCCTGCCCCGACCGCCACCCTCCCGCCTGCGCCGGTTTCCGTTGACCTGGCATCTATCCCAGCGTATGAGGGCGCGGCCTATGTAGAGGTAAACGGCAATGCGCCTTACTTCACGGAGGACAACTATACAGAGGTTTCCTTTGAAAGCTACTCCGAGCTGGACAGCCTGGGCCGCTGCGGCACAGCCTTTGCCTGCATTGGCGAGGACATTATGCCAACGGAAGAACGGGGGGAAATCGGCCAGGTAAAGCCCAGCGGCTGGCATACTGTGCGCTATGGCGGCATAGTGGACGGCAACTACCTTTACAACCGCTGCCACCTGATAGGCTACCAGCTTTCCGGCGAAAAGGCCAACACGCAGAACCTTATCACCGGCACCCGGTATCTCAATATAGAAGGTATGCTTCCCTTTGAGAATATGGTAGCCGACTATGTAAAAGAGACGAAAAACCATGTGCTGTACCGGGTTACACCTGTCTTTGACGGGGATAACCTGCTGGCAAACGGCGTGTTGCTGGAGGGCCGCTCCATGGAGGACGGGGGCGCGGGCATATCCTTCTGCGTGTTCGCCTATAACGTGCAGCCCAGCATCCGCATTGATTACACAGATGGGGAAAGCACCTACATCGAACCGGCACCTGCCCCGGAACCCGAGCAGGCCCAGCCTGTAGGCTCCGACTATATTCTGAATACCAACACAGGCAAATTCCACCGCCCCGGCTGTTCCAGTGTGGACAAAATGAAAGAAGCCAATAAGCAGCATTTCACGGGAACACGCGACGAAGTGGCTGGCATGGGGTATGAACCTTGTAAACGGTGTAACCCCTGAAAATACGCAGAAAATAAAAAGACCGCTAATATACCTAGCGGTCTTTCGTAAACATTACAATGTCATTGGGTGTGCAGTGGATGATGTTGCACAGCTTTTCTAAAGTAAGCAAAGTTATATTTTTACCTTTCTTCAGCGCGTCCAGCGTCTTATTGTCAATACCGGCCTGTAAAAGCTGGTATTGCGAAACCTCGCGCTTTTTCATGGTTTCCCACAATGGGCTGTAATCAATGATAATACCACCCACTTACATTCTGATAATTCAATTATAACGGAATATTTCGATAAACAACATTGTGGAAATACCCACAATGTCAGGCACTGAATTTCAAGCAGGTATCCTACATTATTATCACTGCCCAAGCCAAATTAAGCCTATCCAAATCAGGAAGGGGATTTTTATGCCTACATTCAGTGAAAACTTTGGCACGATGCTGCACAGCAGGCGCTTAAAACGGAAGTTAAGCCAGCAGCAGGCAGCGGAAGCCTTGGGGATACATATGTCCAATTATGCTTATTTCGAGCTAGGGAAAATCTTACCGGAAATAGAAATGCTTCCTGCCCTTAAAAAGCTCCTGCACATACCAGCAAAGGCTTTCCTTCACCCCGAGCGGTATATCTGCAAAAGAGTCCTTCGGAAATGGGAAAAGAAAAACAAAAAAGAAGAAGGATAAAAGAATATCCAGGGAGGCACTATATGGCTACTTGCTGCTTTTTATGCCAAGACCCCGTGTACGATAACGATATAGAAGAACGGCTGGACAAAGCTATCGCCAAAATTGTACTGGAAAACGATACAGTCAGGTTCCTGTTATACGGTTGTTGGGATATTTCTTCCAGGCGCTTCCATGACCTGTTTGCCACCGCCGCCTACCGGGCCAAGCTGGCAAACCCGCACAAAGAAATTAGTTTATCCCTTGTTGTCCATGATACGGAAAAGGGGCAGGTACTAAGCGCCCTGCAAGAATGGCGGTATCCCCTGCCGTCCTTTATGCTTGATGAAATCCTCTCGCCGCCTGCGCCCCAGGGCATTAAGGATGGCGTGGCCATAGAAAAACGGATGCAGCGTTGGATGATAGGGCAGGCGGACTATGTTTTTACCTATCTCTATGACTGCCTGCATGAAGCCGACAGCCATGCCCTGGATTATGCGCTTAAAATCGGGAAGGCCATTGTGGACTTGACCTCCCCCGCAACCTATGCCCTTATCCGGGAAAAGTATTCCATCCTTCCGGAAAGGAAAAGAGAGGCGATGGAACTCCGGCTGGAGGGGAAAACGGCCTTGGAGATAGCGGATGCGCTGGGGACGGGAAAGAGCAGGCCCCAGCAGTTAATATACGAAGGGGCGAGGGCCATACGCGAAAAATTGCGGGGCAGGGAATACCGGCCAGTTGAAGAGGCTTGTACGGTTTTCATGCTAGGCCCCGCTACCTATAAATCCTTAAACGCTTTTGATAAAACGGTCAATTATCTTGTCCGCGAAAAAAATGTCCAAACCTTTTTTGTCGCCCCCAATTTTTCCATGTCCCCCTTTAGGTTCGTTTTAGAAAAACACATACCCGCAAGCAATGTGCAGATGTTATGTCTCGGGGATTGCCCCGGCTCCTTGGATACAGGGCATTTTGACCTTGAAACTTTTCTCACAGAAGAAGCCGCGCCTTGTTTGCTGGATGAAGCCGCCCTTGCTCAAGTTGCTGCCCCTTACCGTATTAGCAATCTGCGCTTCTGCCCACCAGAGCTTGCCAAACAAATCCGGGAGGCATTCATGGCAACAGGGCAGGTGCCGTTTTTCTGTGACTTAGGGAAACCGTTTCCTGAAAGCCTTGTTTAGTTGGTTGTTGCCTAAAACCCAGGTGAAGATTATAATAAAAATATAGAGCTTGTAGAGCAACATAGCGGCTTTTGTTTTTATCCTTTTGAGTTGGGGGCAGCTACATGAAAATCGTAAGCTGGAACGTTAACGGCCTGCTGGCCTGCATGGGGAAAGGCGGCTTTTTCCCCATTGCCCGTATACAGCCGGATGTCGTATGTTGCCAAGAGGTCAAGACGCACCAGCAGCCGGAGGTGCTGCCCGGATACCGCCATATGAAAATATGAAAGGGGAAGCTACTTTGCGGCGATTTACAACCCCCACCCAGTGGAAGATTTTAAAATACTTTTGGAGAAGGCAGTCCGCTTTTTCAGTGGACGATTTGATAGATGCAGGAATCATCCATTTCCCAGCCCTGGGCAGGTTTACCTTGCGCATAATGGAAGCGCGAGGCCAGGTGATCTCACTTCTTACGAGAAAGAGCGGTACGTTATATTTTGCTACAACAAGGACGATAGAAGAATGGAAAAGAATATGGGCCCCCAGGACCTTTCTGGAAAAGTGGGGTGATCCCGGCTTCAATATGCGTGGTGTAAACAGATATGAAAAAGAAGAAATAATTGCAGAAATAGACAAAATGCTGGCGGATTTTTGTGGAGGGATTGAAACAGAGGGTCAGCCGGGCTGCGAAAATAGTTTGGCATCCAAAAATTGACTTGACGGCATCTTTCCTATGAGATAAAATTAAAACAAAAAAGAAAGGCGGGTTATGTATGGCAGCCAAAACAGTAGAAGAACGCATACAGTCAATTGATGCCAAAATTGAGAAAAAGAGGGCCGAAATTGAAGCTTTGGAAGCGCAAAAGCAAAAACTTTTGCACCCTGTGACCATGCGGTCAGTTATGTCAAAACTTAAAGAGCAGGGGATTACCCCCGAAGAAGTTGCAAAAAAGATGGGCATTGAAATCTAGCAGAGTAACCGAAAGGGCCGTTGCGGGAATACCGCAGCGGCCCTCTTTCTATTTAGCTTTTCATCAGCACAAACCATCTGCCGCTGTCCTCGAATAAATGCGTCTCCTTGCCTTTTACCACAACCGTGTACTGCTTGGCGATTTCATGGGTTGTATGGTCTTTTGTCAGCCCTACCCGCTTTACTTCCTCAATGTCGAATTCGCCCACCAAGGGGATGTGGATTGACCGGGGCCGCACTTCCCCGTCCACATAATGGGTGGCTAAAACCTCAACATACTGTTTCCGTATGCTCTCCGTCAGCATGGCTGAAATCCCCCTGCAAATCGTAAATGTCCGTAAAAGGGATGAACGTGCCCGGCAGCACCAGGGCCTGGGCCAATTCGTCCACTTCCTCTACTACATCCGTCTCTGTCACATACTCGCCTATCTCATAGTCCCCGATGGCTTTCCGCAGGCAGAAGTAGGTAACTGTCACCCTGTCCCCCGCGCTAATCTGCCGTAGCTTGCGTTCCAGGACCTCCCGCATATCCTCCGACAGCCACGCCCTTTCTACAAGGGCGTTTTCTTTTTGCATCGTCAGCACGGCTATGTCGAAACCTCGCAGGGCTGAAAATGGGCTGAACAATTTCGCCCGATTGGTCAAGTCCATCTTTGGATGCTTGGAGGCGGGCCGCTCCATATGCAAAATATCATCATATTTACCCATTTGCTTTGTGTCCCCCGATCTGCTCGTTCCGCTCCAATGTTGTAGCCCCGTCCAGCAAATCATAGCATTTGAAAACCGCGCTTTTGCCGAACCGGTCCTGCACCCGGAGCATGGCTTTCACCAGCGCAATTTCCCTGTCCTCTGCCGACGTGTCCACGAAAAAGCCAAGCTGGGGCGGTACATCCTCCCGGTTGGACAGCCGGATGGCCGTGACGTACAGCTTGCGGCTGGACAACTTCGGGTCAATGATTTTCTCAAAAAGCTCCAGGGTGGCCTTCATAATGCGCGACGGGCAGGCAGTCGGCCCGCCCAGCTTGGTGGTGCCCCGCGCCGATACGGGCGCTTTCCTGCCATAATAATTGACCTGCGTCGGCCCGGAGTAGGTGCCGTCCGCCGTGCTTTTCCAGTCATAGCTGATATGCAGGTGGATGCCCTCGGCCACCATGTCCGTGGCGATTAGGCGGCGGATAACCTCCTCCGTCATTTCCTTAATCACAATTTTCGTTTTATCATAATCATACCCGCACTTGAGGGCTTGCCCGCTGCTGAAGGATTTTGTGTCGCTTTTGTAGTTTTTAATGTGCTCCATCCGGCAAGGCTCATGGCCCCATGCATGATCCACAAGTATTTCCGCATCCACGCCAAACTCATGGAAAAGCAAGTCCTCATGGGTGAGGCTCAGTTTGGCAAGGTCGCCCATGGTGTGTACGCCGAATTTCTCCAGCCGTTTTGTGGTGCCCTCCGCTATCATCCAAAAATCTGTAAGGGGCTTATGCCCCCACAGCTTTTCCCGGAAAGACATCTCGTCCAGTTCCGCGATACGCACACCGTCCTTGTCGGCGGGGACGTGCTTCGCTTCAATATCCATAGCGATTTTTGCCAGGTACAAATTGGTGCCGATGCCTGCCGTAGCCGTAATGCCGGTAGTGGCAAGCACGTCCCTTACAATAGCTATAGCCAGCTCATGGGCGGTCATTTCGTATAATGATAGGTATTCTGCTACATCAATAAAAATTTCATCTATCGAGTAGACATGGCAGCTTTCCGGCGCAACGTATTTCAGATACACGCCGTAAATGTCCGCAGACACATCCAAGTACCGCTGCATCCGGGGCGGCGCGATAATATACTGGATTTCTTTGCCTGTACTCTCCTTAATGCCCTGCACCCTTTGTTTGACCTCAAACAACCGGGCGCGGCCGGAGATGCCATAGGCTTTCATGGAAGGGGACACGGCAAGGCAGATGGTGCCGTCCGAGCGTGTTTCGTCCGCCACGACCAAGTTTGTGGTGAGGGGGTCTAGGCCCCTATCCACACACTCTACGCTGGCGTAGAAGCTATTTCAGGTCAATGCAGATGTATTGACCCATGAGTACCGCCCCCTTCAGTCGAACGCAGGTTCTTATTTGCTTTAATTATAGAACAGTTGTTCCCAAAAGTCAACTGAGATTTTATGGAAAGGCAGGCCGGGGCCTGCCTTAGCAGGGCTGTACTTTTCCCTCCCGCCATGCTATACTTTCAGCGGGATGGCCGTTTCGTTGATTAAATTGCTGCTATGGGCTATTTTTATGAAAGGAGGGGTAAAGCGTGACCAACAAACAACGGATTGTCCGCATGCTGCGGCTTTTCCAAACCCAGACGGACGAGGAGCATCCTATTTCCACTTTTGAAATCATCGAATATTTTAAAGGGCTGGGGACTGTCATAGACCGGAATACGATCCGGGACGACGTGGATACTCTGAATGCTTGCGGGATAGAAATTATTATACTAGAGGGCAGGCCCAACCGGTACTACTTTACTGACAGCAAATTTCAACTCCCAGAGCTGAAGCTGCTGGTTGACGCTGTAGAGGGTTCTAAATTTATTACCGCGAAAAAAAGCGGGGAGCTGGTGGCAAAAATCATATCCATGGCCAGCACAGGCTATGCGGACCAGTTAAACCGCCACTTGTACACAGTTGGCCGTATCAAACCCGAAAATGAAAACATCTATTATGTGATAGACGCTATCTTCCGCGCCATCCAGACAGGGCAGAGGATTTCCTTCCAGTATTTCCGCTATGACGCCAACCGCGAGCGCGTCCCCCGGCACGGCGGGGACCCGTTCGTCCTCTCGCCCTATGCTATGCTCTACAACGAGGACAAATATTATGTCCTGGGGTACTATAGCCTTTTTGATAAAATCACCACGTTCCGTGTAGACCGCATGGGCATCCCGGAGATACTGGCCGAGCCAGCCCATCCGAAACCGGAAGGATTTGATCCTGTTGATTATACAGTAGATGTTTTCAGTATGTATGAGGGCAGTCTGGAAACCGTGGAGCTGCTATGTGAAAATGACATGATGGATTCTATTGTTGACCGTTTTGGGGAAGAAGCGGACACCCAGACAGCGGACACCGGGCATTTTCTGGTAAGGGCGCAGGTTTCTGTCAGCCGGACTTTCTTTGCCTGGGTATTCCAGTTTGCCGGAAAAATACAAATCATGGGGCCTGCTTCCGTAAAGATGCAATATCAGGAAATGTTGGGGAAGGCCCTTGGGGCAGATGCTGAACAAGAAGCCTAAACGGCGGGAGCAGTAATTTTCTTAATATTTTACAAATAGTGCGGCAAAATTGCCGCACTATAATTTTACCCTATTGACTCCACTTCTTCCATATGCTACAATACTCCTATCAAGAGCAGTCGCTCGTGATAGGAGGAATAAAATGCGAAGCAAAAGCCCTGAGTTGATGGAAAAGATAAAAGAATTTGCAGAGGGCTATTTCCGGGAGAACGGGGAAACACCCTCCAATAAAACCATTGCCGGCGCAATGGGCATGGGCAGGTCAACCGTGTATTACTATCTGGTGGACATGGCACAGCGGGGCATGATTTCCTACGAAAACGGCGTAATCTCCACAGAGAAGATACGCAAGCTGATGCCGGAGGTCAACCAGGCGGCGCTGGTGGGTTCTATCCCTTGCGGCGAGCCGGACGAGCGGGAAGCCATGGTGGAAGAATATATCCCCCTCCCGGTTTCGGTATTTGGCAGCGGGGATTTCTATGTCCTGCGCGCTTCCGGCGATTCCATGGTGGATGCGCAGATCAACTCCGGCGACCTGGTTGTGATTGAAAAAACAAGCATCGCAAATGTGGGGGATATCGTTGTAGCCTTGACAGACGACCGCCTGAGTACCTTAAAACGCCTTTGCTTTGACGGACAGAAGGGCCGTTATTACCTCCACCCTGAGAATGCGGGTTATGAGGATATTTATGTAAGCAGCCTTGTTGTCCAGGGCGTAGCCCGCCACATTATTAAGGCGCTGTAATGACGGGCGGCAGTATAACAGAGGGAATTTCGCAGGGCACACAAAACGGCTCGTGCGGTTATTATCATATGCAGGAACCGGTTTTGCCTATGTGCAGGGCTGGCCCCGCAGGAGGTGTATAACTTGAATTCTTGTTTTACAGACATGGAAATCGAGGAATTGGCAGAGGGGATGATACGCCAGTATCTCGGAAACCTGGAAAATGCCCCGTTAAAGGTGGACATAGAGGGCTTCCTTACCAGGTATCTGAAACTCCCCCTGAAATTCCGCAGCTTTGCGGAGGAAGATTCCGGCAAAATCGGGTTTATATCCGATGGGATTACCCCTCTCCGGGTTTTCGCGGGTCGCCGGCCCATACGGGAGGTCTTTCCAAAGGGGACGGTAGTATTGGAAAAGGGCCTGCAGCGCCGGGGCGAGGAGGGCCGGAGACGGTTCACCCTGGCCCATGAAGCGGGGCACTACATCATGGACAGGACGGTAACACGGGCCTGCTTCCATCGTGAGTATGACAAAGGACGCGCCTACAGCCCCCGGGAATTGAAAGAACTGCTGAATATCCAGGAAACCAGGGTGGACAGGCTGGCGGCAGCGCTGCTTATGCCCCGGTTTATGGTGTGGGAAGTGCTGGAAAGGTTCGGGGCCTCCAGGCCGATCCCGCTCTATGGGGATAACCTTCTGCGCCTGGGGGACAAGCTGCTGGTACAGAAGATGGCCCGTGCCATGGGCGTTTCTTACACGGCTTTCCTCATCCGGTTAAAAGAGCTGTCCCTTATGGAAAGGCATGATATTTCCGAGTACATTACCGGTGAAATTGGGCTTGGGGATGGGGTGATGGCCCTGTGAATACCGTGAAAATGCACCGCCAGACCTCCGTGAGCAAGAATAATTTGTATAAGCTCCGGCTTTCCCGCCACGAAACGGAAGGGCTTTCCCTGCGGGATATCTGCTGCCCCTACTGCGGCTATCTTGTAGAACGGGTGTTTTCCGATGTTACCGGCCACAAGATGGTGCATTGCAGGAAATGCAAGGAGGAATACCCGGTCAACCTGGGTTATTTCCGGCGGGCCAGCTATCAGAAAAAGTACGATGGCTTTCACTTCCATCGTCAGCACAGATAAACAAATAGAGAAACCTACAACTTATAATCGAGCAAGCGGAGAGAAACCGGCGTGAGCCAGTGGAGACTGCCAAGCGCCGTACAAGGTTGGAGTGGTTATGGATAATAGTAAATACGTTTACTATATCATAACCGCCCTGATTTGTACGGCGCTTTTTGCTTGCCCGATTTTGCCTTGTGCGGTGTTATAAGTCCTTCCCGCTGTGTTCGGGGAAGGACTTTTTATGTACTATGACGTTATTGAAACAGGAAGAAGGATTCAGAAACTGCGGAAGGGAAAAGGTTTGACGCAAGAACAACTGGCAAAATGGAACAGAAATATCTTGAGTTTTATCGCGGCGAAATTTACTATGCCGATATGAACACTGTTTTTTCGCAGAGGATGACAAGTTTGCAGCCCGTCCTTGTCCTGTTGACCGACCAGGGCCTTTACAGTTGTCCGACCGTCCTTGTTGCAGAAGCGCGGCACACCGCTCATAAACCTTCTCAGGCAACCCATGTTATGGTGGAAGATGCTGGGGGATTGCCTGGAAATGTGGTATTCCGGTTGGAGAAGCCCTATCCCATTGACAAGCGCCGCCTGCGGGGAAGGGCCGGAAAGCTCACTCCCAGGCAGATGGAGGAGGTCGATGCCGCGCTGCGGTCACACTTTTACCTGGAGGATGGCGGCTGCCTCCCCATGGAGGTGGAAGCGCCGTGACAAGCGTATCGCGCAGTTGTAGGCTGTGTCCTATAAACCTTGGAAGGAGTGGAACCGATGCTTATCCCCATCAAAGATATCAAACTGAACCCCGGCAGGCGGGACGCCGAACCGGAGGACATAAAAAAATTAGCTGACAGTATAGCCGAGTTGGGCCTGCTAAATCCCATCACCATCGACCAGGGCCACACCTTGATAGCGGGCCGTCACCGCCTTGAAGCCGCCAAGCTGCTAGGCTGGACGGAGATAGAATGTACTGTCACGGATTTACAGGGCTTGCAGGCAGAGCTTGCCGAGATTGATGAGAATTTTGTACGCAAAAATCTGTCTATTATTGATTTTGGCAACTTGCTCCTGCGCCGCAAGGAGATTTACGAAATGCTTCATCCAGAGACAAAAGCCACATACGAGGGTGGCGCATATCGAGGAAATCAGCACAGCGAGGTGGGCGAAAAAATTTCGCCCACCTCAAAAGGCTTCGTTCAAGATACCGCTGAAAAATTAGGTGTATCACCAAGAACGGTGGAAACACAGATACAGACAGCTAAAAATCTTACCCCCGCTGCAAAAGAAATCATTCGTGGTTCAGATGCAAAAGTCACCAAAACAAACGCTCTCAAATTGTCCCGCCTGGAGCCAGAGCAGCAGGAGGATGCCGCCACTCAGCTAGTGGCAGGCGAGATAGATTCAGTGGACGATTACAAGCCCTATTCTGTTGGAAACAAGGTATATGCGACCTTTGAGGAATCCGTTGCCGACCTCAAAAACCCCGACAAAGATGGCACCTGCACCCCGGATATGTTTTTGATTGCCCTGGACGGCCTGATTGACAATTTTCATAGGGATTTCGCTTGGTACGGCGACCCGGAATGTGTGGCGGTTTTTCCGCAAATTTCGCAAGAACAATTTGAATTTGTGAAAAAAAGAGTTGCCACCGTGACCACCGCATTGGAGGGCCTGGTGGCCGAAATGGAAAGGAGCAAGCAGTATGAAGCATAATGAAAAATTAGTGCAGTATTCCAACCCCGGTGAGAAAAAGCAGCTTTCCACCGCCGTTTTGACCTCGGGCCTTCCCTACCAGCGGCCCGTGAAGCAGACGGTAGTAAACCGGCTCATAAAATGCTGGAACAACAAATACCTCACACCCATCGTGGTGAGCTGCCGCGACGGGAAATACTATCTGCTGGACGGGCAGCACCGTGTCAGCGCCATGCGCAGGATGAACGGCGGCAAGGACGTAATTGTACCCTGCCTGGTTTACACTGGCCTTACATATGCCCAGGAGGCTGAAATGTATGTAAGGCTGGATAAATCCAAAGGCCACTTGAAGCTGCCCCACGAGATCAAGGCCAGCCTGGAATCCGGCGCGGATGCCGTAGTGCTGGATATTGACAAGCGCATTTCGGAGGGCGGCTTTACCTGGGCGCTGGACAGGCCCACCGGCGCGGCCTACGAAATTCAGCCCGCCAGGGCCATTAAGAGCGCCTACAAGCTGTTGGGCGGGCCTGCCTTTTCCCGTATGCTGGAGCTGCTGGCCGGGGCGTGGCATGGCTCCCCATCTTCCTTAAAATCCTGCATGATTGCAGGTATGGCGTTGTTCCTCAAGACTTACGAAACAGAAATCGACGATTACACCTTTGTGGCCCGGTTGTCCCAGGTTGACCCCTTTGACATCGCCCAGCTTGCAAAAGTTGACTTCACCACAGACAGGCGCAATCTGCGATATGCTCGTGTACTCCGTAAAAAGTACAACGCGTACCCCGGCGGGAAGAAGCTGCGGTATCGGTTCAAGGACTAATTTCCAGAACACAGACTTACACAAGGGAGAAAAATAAATGGAACATATCACACAAGAAACTCTGGAAGCCATGCAAAATGTGGATGTGCGCACCGTTGACCCCGCCACCCTGCGGGATATCCGGGACGTGAAGATCAACACAGACTTGCCCAAAGCGGAGCGGATGCTGGATTATCTTGAGCAGATAGGCAACCCGTACTGCTACAGGCACGGCAAATATGTGGTGAAAATTTCCCACGCAGACACGGGTTTGACATTGGAAGAATGCCTGGTGCATTACATTCAGTCAAAATGCCAATGAAAATTTATGAAAACCCTGGACAAAGCAAAGAAGTTATGTTAAGATGGCCTTAACAGGACAGCCAGTGCTCTCCGCTGTTAAGGTTTTTTGCTGACTTTTAGCCTTAACAGATTGGAGAGAATATCATGAAAAACCTTAAAACACAGGTATGGAACGCCTGTGGTTACGTTCGCCTGTCCCGGGAGGACGGCGACAAGGAGGAAAGCAACAGCGTCACGGGGCAAAAGGACTTGATCCGTGACTATTTGTCGCGCCACGAGGACTTGCATGAGCGCGGCATGAAAGTGGACGACGGTTTTACGGGTTCCAATTTCCAGCGCCCCGCCTTTCAGGAGATGATGGGCGAGGTCAAGGCCGGGAAAATCAACTGCATAGTGGTGAAAGACCTTTCCCGCTTCGGGCGCAACCACCTGGAAGCAGGGGAGTACATCGAGCGCATTTTCCCCTTTTTGGGGGTACGCTTTATCGCCATCAATGACCACTATGACAGCCTGCACAGCCAAGCGGAATCCGATGAAATACTTGTCCCCTTCAAGAATCTAATAAACGAGGCTTACTGCCGGGACACCTCTATTAAAATTCGGAGCCAGCTTGAAATCAAACGCCAGCGCGGGGATTTCATCGGCTCCTTTACTGTTTTTGGATACCAAAAAGACCCGGCTGACCGCCACAAGCTGGTGATTGACGAGTACGCCGCTGACGTGGTGCGGGACATTTTCAACTGGAAGCTGGACGGCATCAGCGCCCTGGACATCGCCGCAAAACTCACTGCCAGCGGCATCCCCACACCCATGGACTACAAGCAATCTTTGGGGATGCGATACAACACGTCTTTCCGTATCAAAGAGAAATCCGTATGGGATGCGGCCATGGTGCTGCGTATTCTGAAAAACCCGGTCTATATCGGCGTTTTGGAGCAGGGCCGTATCACCACCCCCAGCTATAAAGTCAAAAGGATTGTACAAAAACCGCGGGACGAATGGGCGGTAATCGAGAATAACCACGAACCCATCATTGACAAATTTGACTTCGAGACCACACAGCGCGTTTTGGCCATGGATACCCGCACAGCCCAGGCAGGCCAGCCCGTGGAGTTGTTTTCCGGCATAACATACTGTGGTGAGTGCGGCGGGGCTATGATCCGGAAAACGGTGCCCTATGGCAAGAAAAAGTACGTCTATTATGTCTGCGCCAATCACAAAGAACGCAGAGCTTGTTACCCGCACAGCCTGCGAACGGAAGCCTTGGAAAACATCGTTCTGGAAGCTCTGCAAGCGCATATCCAAGAGGTTTGCGACTTGGAGGATTTATCAAAGCTGGCGGATTCGGCCCAACTCCAGCAGGCTAAAATGCGGAAATTACAGGCGCGATTGGACAAAAAGCAGGAAGAAATTGACCGGATGCACACGCTGCTACGCTCACTTTACGAGAACCTGGCAGACGGTATTCTCGACCAGGACGAGTACAAGGACTTAAAAAAGACCTACACCCAGCGCAGGGAGGAAGCTGAGCAACGGGCCGAGCTTCTGCGGGAAGAGATGGACCGGGAATCGGCTTCTATGGATACAAGCTGGATGGAGCAATTTCGCCATTGTCGGAACATCATAGCCTTGGACAGAAGGCTGGTGGTGTCGCTGATTGTGCGAGTGATAATTTTCCGAGACAAGCGGGTGGAGATCGTCTACCGCTGGCAAAACGAATTTGACTTGCAGCGGGATTTGCTGCGCATGGCCCAGGCCGAAAGGCAGGTGGGCTGACGTGGCGAGGACAAAACGCAAGGTAAACCCACTGGCCCCGGCCCCTGTGGAACCAACAACCCAGCAGAAGATTTACAAGGCTGGCGGCTATGTGCGTCTTTCTGTTGAGGACAGCGGCAAGCCCGGAGCTGATACCATTGAAGCGCAAAAAAATCTGGTACTGGAGTACATAGAAGCTCAGGCGGATATGGAATTTTGCGGCCTGTACTGTGACAACGGACGCACGGGGACGAACTTCCAAAGACCGGAGTTTGAGCGCCTGATGGATGATGTGCGGGCCGGGAAAATCGACTGCATTGTGGTGAAAGACTTATCCCGGTTTGGACGCAATTACAAGGAAACAGGCCAGTACTTGGAGCAAATCTTTCCCTTTTTAGACGTGCGTTTTGTT
>NZ_QWLE01000039.1:0-28469 GCF_009917365.1 Neglectibacter sp. X4
ATAGCGTCTGTATCCTGCCAGCCAAGACAGGTGGTAAGGTCGCCCTGTGGATCTGCGTCAACGAGTAAGACCTTCTTGCCGTTCATGGCAAGCCCGATGCCCAAGTTGACCGCCGTAGTGGTCTTGCCAACTCCACCCTTCTGATTGCAGATGGCGATGGTTTTGCAGTCGCTCATTCGGCTTACCTCCTTTCTCTTAGATTCATAGCCGCTTTTGGCAGCTATGTAATGTGCTTTATTTGTCCTCGACGCCCCAAGCACAATGGGAAGTCATCAGGCGCTCGGCTGCTAACCGAGTCCATAGGAATCTCACCTCTGCCGGGTTCTCCGCCAGCCCCGTAGGGAAGTATCATTAACCCTGATGCGTTTCATCGCCTTATCCGTAGCAACCGGATATTTCAGAACAGTTCGGCTTCGCTCTCCCTCCTTGCTTTCCGCATTTACCCGTAGGGGCAGGAGGATCATGGCGCACTTTCATACGGCTGAGGGTTTCCCCTCCGCTCAGGAACAACCTGATGAATGTGTATTCAGTTTTCAAAGAACTCGTGAGGTGTTTTGCCTCACACCCCACAACAGCAACGAAAAGGCTCATTTTTTAACCCCCTTTTGAAAAAAATTTTTCGGGCAGCAAAAAAACTCCCGCCTTACTTCCCTCGAAGTAAAACGGGAGCAAAAGAAAAACCCCACCGAGAGCGAATCTCAGTGGGGTAAGTAAGAACACCTGTGAAGTGGCGTGAACTTGCGGAAAATCGCATAAGTTCCGAACACATTTTGGAGTAAGTTAGGCGTGAATTGGCGTAATCTGCTGGCGTATGACCTCTTATCTGCTCTTACCAGCTCACGCATACAGACTTATAAAGGCTTACTCAGTCCAAAGGTTTCATGGTGGGGAACAGCAACACGTCCCTAATAGACTGCGCGCCGGTCAGCAGCATCACCAGGCGGTCGATGCCCATGCCCATGCCCCCTGTAGGCGGCATACCATATTCCAGCGCCGTCAGGAAATCCTCGTCCACGTCGCAGGCCTCATCGTCCCCAGCGGCCTTCTGGGCGGCCTGGGCCTCAAAGCGCTCCCGCTGGTCAATGGGATCGTTAAGCTCGCTGAAAGCGTTGGCGTATTCGCCGCCGCAGATGAACAGCTCGAACCGCTGGGTATATTCCGGGTTCTCCGGATCCTTCTTGGCCAAAGGCGAAATATCCACCGGATGGCCTGTCAGGAAGGTGGGCTGCACCAGCTTTTCTTCGCAGTATTCCTCAAAGAACAGGTTCAGAATGTCCCCCTTGCGGTGCCGCTGCTCAAAGGCAATGTGGTGCTCTTTTGCAAGCTCCCTTGCCTGCTCCAGGGTTTCCACCTGGGCAAAGTCCACCCCGGCATACTGCTTCACCGCCTCCACCATGCTGATGCGGGTAAAGGGCTTGTCCAGGTCAATTTCCACCCCGTCCCGCTCCACCTTGCCGGTGCCCAGCACTTTGTGGGCCACAGTGCGGATGAGATCCTCCGTAATGTCCATCATGCCGTTAAAGTCGGTGTATGCCTGATACAGCTCCAGCATGGTGAACTCCGGATTGTGCCGGGTGTCCATGCCTTCGTTGCGGAAGTTCCGCCCAATTTCATACACCCTCTCAAAGCCCCCTACAATCAGCCGCTTCAGGTGCAGCTCCAGGGCAATGCGCAGATACATGTCCAAGTCTAAGGTATTGTGGTGGGTGATAAAGGGCCTTGCGGCGGCCCCGCCTGCCTGGGTGTGGAGCACAGGGGTTTCCACCTCCAAAAAGGCTTTGCCGTCCAGATACTCCCGCACAGCGCTGATAATTTTCGAGCGCTTGGTAAATACATCCCGCACCTCAGGGTTCATAATGAGATCCAGATACCGCTGGCGGTATCTGGCGTCTGTATCCCGCAGGCCGTGATACTTCTCCGGCAAAGGCAGCAGCGCCTTGGAAAGGATGGTAATGCTGTCCGCCTTCACAGAAATCTCCCCGCGCTTGGTGCGGAAAGCCTCTCCCTCCACGCCTACAATGTCGCCGATGTCCAGGGAGGCCATAAAGGTTTTGTAAGGCTCCTCCCCCATCACGTCAATTTTCGCGTAAATCTGCACCTGCCCGGACACGTCCCGCAAGTCCATAAAGGAAGCCTTGCCCATGCCCCGGCGGCTCATAATCCGCCCGGCCACAGACACCTTTTTCCCTTCCAGCTCCTCAAAGTTCTCCGCAATCTCCCGGGCCTTCTGCCCCGCGTCAAAGGTGACGTTCTGATAAGGATCCCGGCCCTGCTCCTGCATGGCGAAAAGCTTGTTCCTGCGGATCTGCAAAATTTCCTTTAAGTCCTGGCCGCCCTCTGCCTGAGGCGCCTGGGTGTTCTGTTCTGCCACTCCCTGCACTTCCTTTCCTGTTTTCTGCTCAAGAAATCGTTACCACCGTATAGGTGGAGAAGCCTGCCGGCGTTTCCACCTCCACCGTCTGGCCCACTGCCGCCCCCAGCAAAGCCTTGCCCACAGCGGATTCGTCGGAAATCTTGCCGCCCCTGGGATCGGCCTCGTTAGAGCCTACAATTTTATACTCCTTGGTGGCCTTCTTGCCGGTGGCTGTCACCACAGCCACCTCTATTTTAGAGCCGATATGCACTGTCTCGTTGCTCAGCTCGCTTTCGTCAATGACCACCGCGTTTTTCAGCATAACCTCCACGTCGGCAATGCGGGCCTCCATAATGGCCTGGTCATTTTTCGCCTCGTCATATTCGCTGTTTTCCGAAAGGTCGCCAAAGGAAAGGGCCACCTTTATTTTTTCAGCCACTTCCCTGCGCCGCACAGTCTTTAAATATTCCAGCTCTTTTTCCAGGGCCGCCAAGCCCTCCTCTGTCACAAAAAACTGCTTCTCTGCCATGTCAACCGCCATACGGCGCAGGACGCCCGCAAAAAGGGAAACCCGCTTTCTGCGCCCGGCACCGTTCCTTTCTTCATATTTTTCACACTGGCCTGCTTTCCAGCATAGAAACTGCACCGGGTTTTCCGTATATTTTTTCCTCCCCCAGGCGGGGGAGGAAAAAAGCGGGGCCTGCGGTACATCACAATGGTCTATATTATACTGCATTTGGGCCGCCTTTGTCAATGGAAAATGCCCTTCTTGGAGCGCCGAAATCGCGCTTTTTATGCCTCCGGCCTAAAGCCTTGGGGCTTTGCCCCCAACCCCTTAAAAAGGGAACCGCTCCCTGCGGGAAAGGCTGGCCCTAATTTTATTAAATTTTTTTGTACTTTATTGCTTTACGTCCTCCGGTGAAATGCACAATCAAAATTTTTCAATTCACAAAAACTTGGTTTTTAGATCAAACCTTTTTTCAAAAAGGTTTGCAGGGTGTGGGACAGCGTCCCACGGCCTTGCGCCGGAGGCAAAGCCGCTCCAGGCAAAAAGCGCCCCTGCCACAGGGGCATGGGGCGCCGGGAAATCACGTATAACAGAAATAGATGGTGGTGCCTAAAATGCTGTCGTAATAGCTTTTATACAGGCCGCTGCCGGTAATGACGCCGTTTTGGCCTGTCACGTTTGCCGGGGTTATGCTGCCGTTCTCCAGCAGGTATTTGGCGTTTGCAATGGTGCGGGCGTCAGGCTTGCGGTTTATCATGCCGTTATAAGCAGGAGGATACTGCCCTGGCTGATAGATAACCCCCCGGATGGTGTTGGGGAAAAGGGGGCTTTTCACCCGGTTAAGCACCACACTGCCCACGCACCTCTGCACCCAGTCGGGAATCCAGGTGCAGCCTGCCTCGGCATTGATAATCCGGGCCAGCAGATCCAAGTCCTCTTCCGTATACTTAGGCTTGCTGTCCGCCTCAATAGCCGCCAGGATTTCCGCCGCTGTGGTGTAGGTGGAGAAATAGCTGGTCTGCTTCTGGGGCAGCTTCAAGCTGGAAATCTTCAGGTTCCGCTGCTGCTCATAGATGGCCCCCACCTGCATGGCATATGTCCCGCCGTCCTTTAAGGCCCGGTTTATAGCCGCCAGGTAGTCCACATTGGGGTCATAGCTTTTCACCGTAATGTGGTCGGTAAGCCCTGCGGCAGAGGCGTGCAGGCCGCCTCCCAGGGGCCAAAGGATCAAGGCCGCCAGCAAAAGGGAAGGAAATAGCTTCTTCAAACGATCGAACCTCCTTTTGGAAAAGTTTGCCCGACCTGGGTATTGGCAGATTCTGCCAGTTCTATGCAGCCCCGCCAAATTTTTTTGGCGCGCCCCTCGGCCGGGTCTACCCGCCATTATACCGAAGCGCCGCCCCAAAAAATGTCAAATGTGTAATCTTAAAAGCTATTTCCCGGCCTTTTGCCGCTTATTTCCCGGCAGGAACCGCCCTCCTCCCCTTTCTTCCCGCTGGTTCGCCCAACAAGCGCCAGCTTTTCCCCAAGCGCCTGTTACAGCGTCTTTACCATGATGAAATCGTCCATCACATAGCCGCCGCCAATGTCTGTTTCCACCTTGTCCGCCACCTGGAAGCCATAGTGGCGGTATACCTCAAAGGCATGGGTATTCTCTTTGTTTACTGTAAGGCGGATAGCGGGCAGCCCTTCCTTTCGGGCCTGCTCCTCCACAAAGGCCAGGGCCTTGCCCACAGCTCCCTGGCCCCGGTATTCCGGCAGCAGGTATACCTTGCTTAAAAACATCTCCTCCCGCCCTTCATACCGGGGGGCAAAGCCGACAAACCCGGCGCTTTCGCCATTGCAGCACATCAGGTAATACTGGTAATTTTGGTGCGCCATCTGCTCCTTCACCGCATGGTCAGACTGGAACTTGTCCAGCATGTAATCCACCTGGCCCTGGGGCAGCAGTGCGTCATAGGTCAGGTGCCACACCCTGTCCGCTATCCGGCACAGGGTATCAATCTGCTCCTGGCTTTCCACTTTTTGCAGCATAATGCTCAAATAAACCATCCCTTTTCATAGTATGTATGTGTAAGTTTTTATGAACAAACTGTGAATACAGGTAAAATCCGGCGAAAAAGCAGGAATTTCTGCCGCTTTTTAACCGTTTTGTTACCACTGAAATATTCCTGTCATGCCTCTCCCGCTGCCTGCCGCTCGTCATAGTTTCCCAGGAAGGAAAACCGGGGCAGCTCGTCGTGCAGGGCGCAGATGAGGGCGAGGGTCTGGGGGTGGTGGAGGCAGCCGGTGAAGTCCAGATAAAAATCATACTCAAAGGCAGAGCCGGGAATGGGCCGGGACTCTATCTTCGTCAGGTTCAGGCCGCACACCGCAAAGCGTTCCAGCACATTATACAAAGATCCTGTGGTGTGGGGCAGGGAGAAGCACAGGCTGATTTTCGTGGCATCCTCGGGAAGCAGGGGTTCCTTGGAGATGACCACAAAGCGGGTGGTATTGTTTTTCTCGTTCTGGATGCCCCGCTCCAGGATTTTCAGGCCGTATTTCTCCGCCGCTTCCTCCGAGCAGATGGCGGCAGTGCCAGCAGGGCGCTCCTGGGCCACAAACTGGGCCGCTGCGGCTGTGTTGGAATATTCCACCGTCTCCAGGCCGTGAGCCTTGATATACTCCCCGCACTGGGAAAGCCCCTGGGGGTGTGACACCACCCGGCGGACAGGGCCTTCCCCGGCGGCGGCCAGGCAGTGCTCCACCTTCACGTCCACAGCGCCTACAATATAAAAGCGGTACTGCAAAATCAGGTCGTAGACAGCGGTAACGCTGCCCGCGGCAGAGTTCTCCACCGGCAGCACCCCCAGGGACTCCGGCTCTTCCTCCACCGCCGCGAACACCTGCCGGAAGTCCGGCACAAAGGCGATGGGCGCCTGGGGATACAGCATGTTTGCCGCCTTGTGGGAATAGGCCCCTTCCACCCCCTGGCACACCACCCGGCTGGGAGCGGGCAGGGTGCGGCGGGCTGTTTTCTCCAGCCTGCGCAGTTCCTCCCCGCCTTCCAGAAGCTGGTGCTGCCTGGCACGGCTGACTGCCATCATGGCGCTGTACAGTGCCTTGGCGCTAGGCCCGTATGCCCCGGCCTTTTCCGCCACCCGGTCTAAAATTTCCTGCTCCCGCTTAGGGGCATATACGGGGATGCCTGCCCCCCGCTTGATTTCCGCCACCCGCTCGGAGCAGTTCATCCGCTGCAAAAACAGGGGGAGGAGTTTTTCGTCTATGGCGTCTATTTCCCCCCGGATTTCTAAAAGCTTTTCCTGATATCCGTCTTTTTCCATATGTATTGTCACGCGGTACAGGCTTGTGCCCTGCACCGCTCCTTTCTTTGTGTTTTTAAGAGTTTCCCGCCGGGGCGCAGGATCTTTCCGCCGGGGCGCATCACTTCCCGCCGGGGCGGGGCCTTTCTTCCTTGGAAGAAAGGGCCGCGTCCCGAAGGGCGCGAAGCAGCTATGCTGCTTCGGCCCCGGCGGGAGCGCTGGCTACAGCAGGCCGCTTTGGGCTAAAAGCTCCAGGGAGGCAAGGCAGGCCGCCGCTTCCACCACAGGGGCGGCCCGGGGCACAATGCAGGGATCATGCCGCCCGGTGACCGCCAGCTTTTCGTTTTCATGGGTTTGCAGGTTTACGGTGTCCTGCTCCTGGGCGATAGAGGGGGTGGGCTTGAAGGCCGCCCGGAAGATGAGGGGCATGCCTGTGGTGATGCCGCCTAAAATCCCGCCGGCATTGTTTTGGCTGGTTCTCACCCTGCCGTAGCTGTCATAATAAAAGGGATCGTTATTTTCGCTGCCCCGCAGGGACGCGGCGGAGAAGCCCGCCCCAAACTCCACCCCTTTTACAGCCGGGATGCCGAACAGAATGGAGGAAAACAGGTTTTCCGCCCCGCCGAACATGGGGTTCCCCGCCCCGGCAGGCAGGCCTGTGACGGCGCACTCCACCACGCCCCCCACGCTGTCCTGGCTCATGCGGGCTTCCTCAATTTTTGCCCGCATGGCTTCTTTGGCGGCGGCATCAATGACCGGGAAATAATCCCCATTTAAGCGCTTTAAAAGCTTTCCCGGCACCTCCACCGGGTCAAAGGGCGTGTCCGTAACCCCGGCTATCATCTGCACATGGGAGCCTGCCAGAATGCCCCGCCGGGCCAGAATCTGCCGGGCCACAGCCCCTGCCAACACCAGGGGCGCTGTGAGCCTGCCGGAAAAATGCCCACCGCCCCGGATATCGTGAAAGCCTTTATAGCGCACAGAGGCTGTGAAATCCGCGTGGCCGGGGCGGGGGCGCAGGCGGAGGTTTTCGTAGTCTTTAGACCGCTGGCTGGTGTTTTGGATGACGGCGCACAGGGGCGCCCCTGTGGTTACGCCGTTTAAGAGGCCGCAGAGGATTTCCGGGGCATCCGGCTCCTTGCGGGTGGTGGCGGTGGGATCCTGCCCCGGCGCCCGGCGGGCCATCTGGGCCAGCAGCCCCTCCAGGCTGATTTCCTCCCCGGCGGGCAGGCCGTCGATGTTCACCCCGATGGCCTGGGTGTGGCTGCCCCCGAAAATGCTGATTCTGATTCTTTCACCCCAACTGGACGACATGGGCGTTCCCTCCCAACTTTGCAAAATCATCGTAAAAATCCGGGTACGTTTTCCGCACGGCCCAGGCGTCTGTCACCTGCACAGGGGCGCTGCTGCGAAGGCCCGCCCCGGCAAAGGCCATCAGCACCCGGTGATCGTTATGGCCCTGGGCTGTGCCACCTGCAAGGCGCTGGACCCCCTGGATGATAAGCGCGTCCTCCTCTGCCTTGGCGCGGCCCCCCAGGGCGTTGACAGCCTCCTCCATGGCGGCAAGGCGGTCGCTTTCTTTTAAGCGCAGGCGGCCCGCGTTTACCAGCCGGGTTTCCCCGCCGCTTAAGGCGGCGCAGACGGACAGGGCCGGGGCCATGTCTGTAATCTGGGCCATGTCTACCCTTTGGCCTGTAAGGCCCCCGAAAGGCTTTTCCGGGTGCAGGTTTTGAGCGATGAGCCAGCCCTCCTCCCAATGGGTGTGAAGGCCAAAGGAGCCGAACACTTCCACGCAGGCCATGTCCCCCTGAAGGGAATGGGGGGAAAGGCCCCCTATGCGCACCTGGGCGCCCTGGGGGGACAGGGCCGCCATATTGAGGAAGAAGGCGGCCTGGGACCAGTCCCCCTCCACATGGTAGTCCCGGGGGAGGTACTGCTGCCTGCCGGGGACGCGCCAGCCCTGTTCTGTTTTCTCGGTTTTCACCCCGAAGTCCTGGAGCACCGCCAAGGTCATGTCCACATAGCCTACAGACTCCAGGGGGGAGGTGAGGCGGATTTCGCTGTCCCCGGGAAGCAGGGGCAGGGCAAAGAGCAGGCCTGTGACAAACTGGGAGCTGATGTCCCCGGGCAGCTCGAAAAGGCCCGGGGCAAGCTGCCCCTCTATTTCCAGGGGCAGGCCTCCCTCTGTGGCAAAAGACACCCCGTGGGCGGGGAGCAAATCCCCATATACCCCCAAGGGCCGCTGGGGAAGCCTTCCGCTGCCTGTAAAGCGCCAGCGGCCCCCCAGGGCGGCGGCGATGGGGATGATAAACCGCAAAAGCCCGCCGGACTCCCGGCAATGGATTTCCCCTTCCTTAGGGCAGGGGGACGTTTTTTCCACCAACATGGTTTTTGCGGAAGGGTTGTGCCCTACGGCGCAGCCCAAGGCCTTTAAGGCCTCCATGGTGGCGGCGATATCCTCGCTGACAGCCATATTGGAAAGCAGGCACCGTCCTCCGGAAAGCCCGGCACAGAGCAGCGCCCTGTGGGCAGCGCTCTTGCTGGGGGGCATCACCACGCTGCCCCCGGAAAACCCGGGGCCGTATACAACCTGGTACATGGCTTTTCCCCCTTTCATACCAGCGCCTCCAAAAGCGCCTTGCGGGTGATGGGATAGATGACGCTTTTCCCTATTTCCGTAAGCAGGATGAGCCGCAGGGTGTCCCCGTCGCTTTTTTTGTCCAGGGCTGTGGCCTCCACCACCTGCTCCGCTGTGAAGGCATCCTCAGTGGGCAGGCCATACTGGGCAAGGACTGCCCGCACCTGTTCCGCTGTGCCCGGCTGTGTGACACCCAGGCTTTCCCCGGCCCGGCAGGCCATCACCATGCCGACGCCCACTGCTTCCCCATGGGCCAGGCCTTTAAAGTTGTGGAGCTTTTCCAGGGCGTGGCCGAAGGTGTGGCCGAAATTTAAAATCATGCGCCGGCCTGTGTCCCGGGTATCGGCTTCCACAAAATCCCGCTTGATGGCAACGGAACGGCCGATAACCTCCTCCAGGCTGTGAAGGGCCGCGCCTGCCTGCAAATCCGCAAAAAGCTGTTTATCCGCAATGCAGCCGTGCTTGATAAGCTCTCCCATGCCGTCCCGGAAAAAATAGTCCGGCAGAGTGCGCAGGGCTTCCGTATCTGCCGCCACAGCCATGGGCTGGTGGAAGGCCCCCACCAGGTTTTTGCCGAAGGGCAGGTCTACCCCGGTTTTGCCCCCCACGCTTGCGTCCACCATGGACAAAAGGGAGGTGGGCACCTGGAAAAAGTCTATGCCCCGCAGGAAGGTGGCGGCGGCAAAGCCTCCCATATCCCCGGTGACGCCGCCGCCCAGGGTAACGATGAAGTCTGTGCGGGTGAAGCCCGCTTCCGACAGGGCCTTGTACATGTCACAGATGGTGCTTATCTGCTTGTGCTCCTCCCCGGCGGGGAACACGAAGGCAGACACCTGAAAGCCCGCCTGCTCCAGGGAGGCCTTCGCCCGCTCCCCGTACAGGGGGAACACGTTTGTTTCGCTGACGATCATGGCCTTTGTGCCGGGCTTTTTGTGCCGGGCGGCAATTTCCCCAATCCGGCCCAGGACTCCCGGCTCTATGGTGACCCGGTAGGGCCTGTCTGTCCGCACGTCTATAGTCATGTGGCTTTTCACTCCTTTTGGATTTGTCTCTGGGCAGTTGCCTCACCTTTGCCCGGACGGCAAAACCGGCGCGGCCGGTTTTAGGGGGCTTGCCCCCGCGCTTCTTGCCCCGCAGGGGGAGGAAGCGCGCCGTCCGGGGGACGGTCAGCCGTTCTCTCGCTTTGCGTCCCCGGCTTTGCGCAGGAGGGCCTGCAGAGGCTCCTCCTCCCCTGCCGCGATGGCCTGCCGCAAGCGGCTCAGGTCGCCTATAAGCTGGTCAAGCTCTTCTGTGAGGGGTTCCCGGTTGTCCAGGAAAAGCCTTGTCCACAGGGCGTGGTTAATATCTGCCACCCGGGAAACGTCCCGGTAGCTGCCGGCGGAAAAGCCCCTGTGGTCTTTGCACCGGGGGCTGAGCACATAGGCGCAGGCCAGCACGTGGGGCACCTGGGAGGTGTAGGCTATCATCCTGTCGTGGTGCTCCGGGGTGGTGCGGACAATCTGCCCGAAGCCCATGGAGAGGGCTAAAGCCTCCACCTCCCCCACCGCCCATTCCGGGGCGGCGCAGGGGGCGATGAGATAGGAAGCGCCCATAAAGATGCTGGGATCGCTTGCGGCAAAGCCGCTTTTCTCCTTGCCCGCCATGGGGTGCCCGGCTACGAAAACGTATCTGCCCTTATGGGCCAGCTTCTCCATGCCCGCGCACACCGCGGCTTTTATGCCGCAGGCGTCTGTGACAATGCAGTTTTCCTTCAGGGCGCTTCCATGGGCCTCCATAAAGGCCAAGGCCCCCTGGGGGTATACGCACAGGTACACCACGTCTGCCCGGGCAAGCTCCGCAGGCCCTGCTTTGCCGTCTATGGCCCCGCAGGAGCAGGCGTCCAGCAAAGCGCCTTCATCCCTGTCTATGCCGTAAACCCGGTGGCTGGTGCGCTGCTTCAGGGCTTTGGCAATGGATCCGCCGATAAGCCCCAGGCCCACCACTACAATGTCCTTGCCAGCGCTCATAAGGTTTCCACCATCTGGGAAACTTTTGTCACCTTCCGGGCAAGCTTTTCAAACTGGGCCGGGGTGATGGACTGGGCGCCGTCGCACAGGGCATGGCTGGGGTCGTTATGCACCTCGATAATCAGGCCGTCGGCCCCGATGGCGGCGGCTGCCACAGCCAAAGGCTCGATGAGCCAGTTAAGCCCTGAGGCATGGCTGGGATCTACCACCACAGGCAGATGGGACAGCCGCTTTAAGACAGGCACGGCGGAGATGTCCAGGGTGTTGCGGGTAATGGTCTCATAGGTGCGGATGCCCCGCTCGCACAGAATGACCTGCTCGTTGCCCTCCGCCATAATGTATTCCGCGCTCATTAAAAGCTCCTCAATGGTGTTTGCAAGGCCCCGCTTCAGGAGGATGGGCTTGTGGAGCTTTCCAAGCTGCTTTAAAAGCTCGAAATTCTGCATGTTCCGCGCCCCCACCTGGATGACGTCCACATCCTCAAACAGGGGCAGGTGCTCGATGCTCATAATCTCTGTGACAATGGGCAGGCCCGTTTCCTTTTTGGCTTCCCGCAGAAGTTCCAGGCCCTGGGCTTTCATGCCCTGGAAAGCATAGGGGCTGGTGCGGGGCTTGAAGGCGCCGCCCCGCAAAAACTGCGCCCCGGACTGCCCCACGCTTTTCGCCACGCTGATAATCTGCTCCCGGCTCTCCACAGAGCAGGGGCCTGCGATAAGCGCCAGGCCGCCCCCGCCGATTTTCCGGCCCCCGGGCAGGGTGACTGCCGTATCGTCCGGGTGGAACTTCCGGTTTGCCTTTTTATAAGGCTCCTGCACCCGGCGGACAGCCTCCACCACGTCCTGGGCGGCGATATATTCGTCGTCTATGGCGGTGGTGTCGCCGATAAGGCCCAGCACAGTGCTGTGGGTGCCCACCCAGGTGTTCACCTGCACGTCATAGTTTTGGGTGAGGCGGCGGATGAAGGACTCCACCAGCTCCTGCCCCTGGTTTGGTTTTAATACGATAATCATGTCATTTTCCCCTTCCTAAGTTTGCAGGCCAAAGCGCGCCGCAAACAAAAAAGCAGGGCCGCTTTGGGCCCTGCCGTAAAATTTCCGCTGTATTCCCCGCGCCGGATTCCTTCCCAGGCCCCGGCAAGTGAAGCCCGGGATTTTTAAGCGCAGGGCGGAAAGCAGCCGCCCAGCTTTGCACACGCACGAAAAGCCCGCGCAGTAAATCGCAGGCTGTAAGCATAGAGGCTAAATCGTTTTGTGAGCATGGGCTTCATAGCGGTTTTCCTTCCGTTTATAGCGTTTGTTGCTCTTAAATTTTACTACTGCAAAGCGCTGTTGTCAAGAATTTTTTGCAGGGGGCTGTATGGGCAGCGCGGTTCAAAAGAGTGAAAAGCGGTACATACTGCCTTTCAAGGGCGTTTAGGGCAGCCTGGAAAGGGCCATGCCAAGGCCGCAGGAAAGGAGGTTTGCCACAAGGGCATACCGGCAGGCCCGGCCGGGGGGCTGGCGCTCCCTGCTGCACCTGCCGATAAGGAGGGAATATACCGCAGCCTCCAGGGTGAACACGGCCAGCTCCAGCACCGCGAACCAGAACCAGAAGGCCCAGGGGCCTTTCCAGTAAGTGATGAGGTACAGGGAAATGTACAGCAGCCCCTGGGTGATGAGGTTTGTGCCGGCAAAGAGGAGAAGCTGCCTGTTTTCCCGGTATCCGAACAAGAGGGCCAGCCCCGCTTCCAGCAGGATGGTGAGGGCCGCCCGCAGGGCCGCCCGGGACAGGCCCCGGCTGTAATCGTAGGAAGCCCGCACCTGCATCCCGCCGCCGGAAACAGCGCAGTGGAAATAGCTTTCAAAGGCATAGCGCTCTAAAACGCCGCTTGTGAGGAAAGCGCCTGTTTCCGGAAAATAAAGCAATATTTTGAAGACATCCGGGGGATGGTACCCCCAGGTGAAGCCCTGGGCGTCTGTGCAGTACCAGTATTCCTGCAGGAAATAAAAGCCGTCCGGATCTTCATAGCGGGCGAATTTCTGCCAGATTTCATACTCCTCCTCTGTAAGGCGCTCGTTCCTGCTGTACCCGTCCCAGGCCTGGTAAGGCCCCCAGGGGCTTTCGCCGGAAAGCAGGGTGGCATATGCCTTTTCCCCGGAAATGCCGCTGATGGTGACAGTGGTGCTGGGCTTGGGGCCAATATCCGCCCGGGCGGGAAGGGGCAGGAGCATGGCGAGCAGCAGGCAGCACAGAAGGCCCCGCATCCATCTTTTCCTCATATGCGCCTCACAGCCCCAGGTTTACAATGCGCCTTGCCACCACCACAGGGGGCGCGCCCGCGTCTACGGTAATGTCTGCCGCTGCCCGGTACAAAGGGGCGCGCTGATAGAAAAGCTCCTCAATGACCTGCCGGCGGTTGGGCTTTTGCAGCAGAGGCCGCCTTTTGTCATTTTTCAGCCGTTCCTGCAGGGCGGGCAGGGGCACGTCTAAAAAGAGGATGACAGCCCCGTTCTGGTGGAAAAGCTCTACGTTATGGGGGAACAGCACAGTGCCCCCGCCGCTTGCCACCACCAGCCCCGCCTGCCGGGACACCTCCTCTACGGCCCGGGCCTCCCGCTGCCGGAAGCCCTGCTCTCCGAAACGGGCAAAAATTTCTGTGATGGACAGGCCTTCCCGCTGCTCGATGTATTTGTCCAGGTCGCACAGCTCCCGGCCCAAAAGCTTTGCCGCCCGCCTGCCCACGCTGGTTTTGCCGCAGCCCATAAAGCCGCAGAGCACGATGTTGCCGGTCATGCTTCATTCCTCCCAAAGGTTTTTTCCATTTCCGCTGCAGCGTCCCGGCACAGGGCCTCTATATCCTCCGGGCAAAACCGGGTTCCATACCAGATTTCATGGGCCTGCACCGCCTGGTATACCAGCATTTCCATGCCGCCCACAGCCTTGGCCCCCGCCTTTTCCGCAAACCGCAGAAGCTGGGTGCGCCCGGGGTTATACACCGCGTCGAACACAGCCCTGCACCGGGCCGCCACCCCTTCCGGCACAGGGCTTTCCCCGGCGCGGGGAACCATGCCTACGCTGGTGCAGTTTATGAGAAGGTCAAAGCTTTGGGAGGCGTCCAGCCTAAGCTCCTCATAGGTTTCTGTTCTGACAAGGAAGCCTTTATCCCCCCGCCTGCGGGCAAAGGCGGCAAGCTCCCGGGCTAGGGCGTCCGCTTTCTCCCGGGCGGCGGGACGGTGGGCGATGGTGATGGCAAAATCCTGCACGCTTTGGGCCGCTTCAAAGGCAATGGCCCGGGCCGCGCCCCCGTTTCCCAGCAGCAGCAGGCTGCCGGAAAAGGACAGGCCATGGTTTTCCAGGGCCTTCCGGCACCCGGCCCCGTCGGTGGTGTATCCTATCAGTTTTCCGTCCCTGACCTGCACCGTATTCACAGAGCCAAAAGCTTTGGCTGCCGGATCCACCTCGTCCAAAAAAGGCAGGATGGCGCTTTTGTGGGGGATGGTGATATTAAAGCAGTGGAGGCCCCGAAGCCGCGGCAGGGCTTCCGCCAAATCCGGCACGTCCAGCACCTGGTATTCCAGGGGGATGCCCGACAGGGCAAACAGGCGCTTATGGATAAAGGGGGACATAGTGTGGCCGATGGGGTGGCCGATGACGGCCGCTTTTTGTACATCCATGGATTTTTCCTCTTTTCTGGGAAATTTTTTTATGGAAAGGCAAAAAATTTTCTCTGTAAGGTTGACAAAGCGGGGCGCAGTCAATACAATGTAGGAGATGGATGCGTGCCCGCGCGTATGGATTGTATCATATTCGGGCCGGTTTTGTCCATATCTGCCGGGCACCCGGCCGGAAACAAATTTTTGTATATCATCAATTTTTCAGGAGGTAAACAGTATGGTACTGGAAAAAATCAAGACGATTCTCAGTGAGCAGTTTGACGTGGAAGAGGACAACATCACCACGGAAACCACTTTGCAGGACGACCTGGGAGCCGATTCCCTGGACGTGGTGGATTTGCTCATGTCCATTGAGGACGAGTTTGAGGTGGAAATCCCGGATGGCGAGGTGGAAAACATCAAGACTGTGGGCAGCCTGGTGGAGTACATCGAGTCCCATTCCTAAAAATACGCATAACCTGCAGCCCGGGCCAGAGCCTGGGCTTTTTTGCATAAGGCTTGCAATACCGCTGTGCCTGTGCTATAATGATTACGGATGAAATCAATATGAGGCATGGCCCTCAAAAAAGAACCCCGGAGATGGCACTCTCCGGGGTTCTTTTTTGCTCTGTGCTTACTTGCCTTTGCGTTTCCCATCAAGCCACTTGCAGAGGCAGCAGTATATGTAATTTGCTGCTACGCTCGCTGCGATGGAAAGGATGAAATCAATACAAACTGACACGGCCCTCACCCCCTCTCCTTGCCAGTGTGGGGGCAGGCAAGCACCTGTATTATACCATACTTCTGGCGGGGATGGAAGAAAAAGGCCGAAAAATGGCAGGGCAGGCGGCTGGGGCGGGGCAAAAACACTTGCAAAACCGCGAATGTGCCTTTATAATATTTCCTATATGCTGTCAGCGAAAGGATTGTTAAGTTTATGGCACAGAAAAAAATGGTTAACGACATCACTTCTATGGACGTGGATTTTGCCCAGTGGTATACGGACATTGTGAAAAAGGCCCAGCTTGCCGACTATTCCGGCGTGAAGGGCTGCATAGTGTACCAGCCCTACGGCTATGCCATCTGGGAGAACATCCAGCGGGATATGGACAGGCGCTTTAAGGAGGCCGGGGTGCAGAACGTATATATGCCCATGCTTATCCCGGAAAGCCTGCTGCAAAAGGAAAAGGATCACATTGACGGCTTTGCCCCCGAGTGCGCGGCTGTAACCCAGGGGGGCGGGGAAAAGCTTTCCGAGACGCTTTATGTGCGCCCCACCAGCGAGGTGCTTTTCTGCGAGCACTATCAGAAAATCATCCACTCCTACCGGGACTTGCCCAAGCTTTACAACCAGTGGTGCTCTGTTATGCGCTGGGAAAAAACCACCCGGCCTTTCCTGCGGGGCATGGAGTTTTTGTGGCAGGAGGGCCACACCATGCACGAAACCGCCGAGGAGGCACAGGCGTTCACCTTGAAGATGCTGAAAATTTATGAGGACGTGTACCGGGAAACCCTGGCTATCCCGCCGGTGGTGGGCAGAAAAACAGAAAAGGAAAAATTCGCCGGGGCCGAGGCCAGCTATACCCTGGAGCCTATGATGCATAACGGCGTGGCCCTCCAGGGCGGCACCACCCACTATTTCGGGGACGGCTTTGCAAAGGCCTTTGGCATCCAGTTTACCGGCCGGGACAACTCCCTGCAGGCCCCTTACCAGACCTCCTGGGGCATGAGCACCCGCTTAATCGGCGCGGTGATTATGGTGCATGGCGACGACAACGGCCTGGTGCTGCCCCCCAGGGTGGCCCCGGTGCAGGTGGTTATCGTGCCCATTGCCCAGCACAAGCCCGGCGTGCTGGAGAAGGCAAAGGAAATCTGCGACGGACTGAGCCGGACGTTCCGGGTGAAGCTGGACGACAGCGACAACTCCCCGGGGTGGAAGTTTGCCCAGTATGAGATGCAGGGGGTGCCCCTGCGGCTGGAAATCGGGCCGAAGGACATGGAAAACGGCCAGTGCGTGCTGGTGCGCAGGGATACCGGGGAAAAGCAGTTCACATCCCTGGAGGGCCTGGAGGACGTTATAAAATCCCTGTTGGACACCATCCACGAGGATATGTTGGTTCGCGCCCAGAAAAACATGGAGGAAAAAACCTTCACAGCCCACAACCACGAGGAATTTTTGGATATTGCCCAGAACAAGCCCGGGTTTATCAAGGCCATGTGGTGCGGGGATTCCGCCTGCGAGGACAAGCTGAAGGAGGAGACAGGCGGGGTGAAGTCCCGCTGCATCCCCTTTGAGGAGGAGCATATCTCCGACGTGTGCGCCTGCTGCGGCAAGCCCGCAAAGCACATGGTGTATTGGGGAAGGCAGTATTAGTGAAAATATAGAGGAAAGGGACGGTACGGGCGCAAAAAGCCGTCGTTTTATAGCTTTTTGTGCGTGTCCTGTATCGCATGGCGATTTTTATGTCAACCGCCTATTTTGGCATCGGCATTTATGTGAAGGGCAGCGTGGAAGCGGCAGAGCTTTACTGCGAGGCCTTTGGGCTGGAGCTGGGCTATCACGTTTTGAACGAGGATGGCAGTTACTTCCATTCGGAACTGATGAAGAATGGCGAGCCTGCCCTTTCTGTGGTGGAGGCTCCGGCTGCCCCTGGGGGGAACCCTGTTGAACTGGGCTATACCTTTAGCTGCCGGGAAGATCTGGAGGGGGCCTTTGCCCTTTTGAAGGCGGGCGGCAAGGTGAAGCTGGAGCCGGAGGAACTGCCCTGGTCCCCCCTGGCGGCTACAGTTACCGACCGCTTTGGCGTGAACTGGTTCCTAAGCCTGCCCCAGCACCTGCCGCCGGAGGATTTTAAGCCTGCGGGCTTCCAGTGACCCTACAGGCCAGTCTGGCCTACGCATCCAAACGCAAAACACAGAATAGGCTTTTACTATAAAGCACCCTGGAGGAAAGCAAATCCCTCCAGGGTGCTTTTGCACGCGTGTTCAGGTTTAGGCTGGCTCTCCCAACAGCAGGCGGCGCTTTTTAGAACCTGTATTCATAATCGAAATTGCCAGATGAGCGAGAATTTTTGGAGCCAATCAAGGCAAATATTTCGCAAACGCATGTATGCGTTCGGCAGGCAAACGTTAGCCGGAGGCTAACGTTTGCGCCTCTGCAAGAAAATTTAACACAGAGTGGCTTCAAAAAGGCCGCTCAGATGGTGGTTACAGGTTGTGAACACAGGTTCTTTGGTACAGGAGCAGGCCGGCGGCATCTGCCAAGGCCCAGCCGATGGGGATTGACCACCAGATGCCAATGACGCCTAAGGCGGGGATGGCGGAAAGGGCATAGGAGAGGGCCACCCGGGTGCCCAGGGAGATGACTGTGAGCACCACAGAGACGGCGGGTCGGCCCAAGGCCCGGTACAGCCCATAGAGCAGGAACAGGCAGCCAATGCCGCAATAAAACGGCCCGATAATGCGGAGGTACTGGACACCCTGGGCGATGATGGCGGTTTGGGAGGCGTCCACGAAAATGAGCATCAGGGGCTTTGCCAGGAACCACAGGGCCAGGGAAACCAGCAGGCAATAGGACACAGAGGTGAGCACGCCCCAGCGCACCCCTTTTTTGATGCGCCCCGTCTCCCCTGCCCCCCGGTTTTGGGCGATGAAGGTGGAAAAGGCGTTGCCAAATTCCTGGGCGGGCATGTAGGCAAAGGAATCTATCTTCACCCCGGCGGCAAAGGCCGCCATCACGGTGGTGCCGAAGCTGTTCACCAGCCCCTGCACCATGAGGATGCCCAGGTTCATGACCGACTGCTGCAGGCAGGTGAGGAAGGAATACCGGACGATTTCCCCCAGCCCCGCTTTTTCCACCCGGAAGCTTTTGAAAGCTTGGCGCAGGGGCTGGTTTTTCCAGAGGGTATACAGGGCGATGCCTATGCCGGAGATGTATTGGGCTATTACTGTGGCTGCCGCCGCCCCTGCGGCCCCCTGCCTCCACACAGCCACCAGCAGGATGTCCAGGCCGATATTCAGAGCGGTGGACAGGCCCAGGAACAGCAGGGGCACCACAGAATCCCCCAGGGCTTTCAGGTAGGCTCCGAAGAAGTTATACAGGGCTATGGCGGGGATGCCCCAGAACACCAGGATCAGGTATTCCCGGGCCATGGCGGCAATTTCCCCGGGAATATTCATCCAGCGGATAATCCTGTCCACCCCCAGCAGGGCGCAGGCTGTGAGCAGGCCCCCCAGGGCTGCTGTGAGGGCAAAGGCGCTGGCTATGCTGCTTTGGAGCCGCTGGGGGTTCCGGCTGCCAAAGCACAGGGAAAACACCACCCCGCTGCCCATGCACAGCCCCAGCAGGACAGAGGTGAGGAAGGTCATCAGCGCAAAGGCGGATCCCACTGCCGCCAAGGCCCCGGGGCCTACAAAGCGGCCCACCACCCAGGTGTCCACCAGGTTATAGCCCTGCTGCAAAAGGTTTCCCAGAATCATGGGCAGGGCAAAGGCACACATGGTTTGAAACACAGGGCCTTTTGTCAGATCTTTTTGAAACATGGTTCATTTCTCCATTCCAGCCGGGTTTTTCTGTGTAAACAAAAATGTGCCTATGGCCACGGAAACCGCCAGGTTCAGGGAATCTACCGCGCTGCTTTGGGGAATGAACAGGCTTTGCCCATAGGTCTGGTATACGGGAGGCAGGCCGGCGGCCTCGTTGCCGAAAACAAGGGTATAGCAGGGGGACTGGGGGCAGCTTTCCGGGGTGAGCACCCTGCCCCCGTCCAGCATGAAGGGGAAGATCTCCCGGCCCTGGCCATGGGCCTGGAGATAGGCGGGGAAATCTTCAAAGCGCTCTGTTTCCAACTGGAAGCAGGCCCCCATGCTGGCCCGCACCACCTTGGGGTGCCATAAATCCGCCCCGCCGCCGATAAGGGCCAGGTTCCGGACGCCAAAGCCCAGCAGGGTGCGCATGATGGTGCCCAGGTTCCCCATATCGCTTGGCTCCACCAGGGCCGCGTGGGGCGCTCCCGGCTGCAGGGCGCCAGGGTATTTCAGGAACTCCCCGGCGGCATAGCACGCTTCCTTCTGGGCAACGCGCTCCAAGGCCCTGGGCCACAGCAGGCAGGGCACGCCCAGCTTTTCGCAGCGGCTGAGGAGCTTCTCCCGCTCCCGGAAATCTTCCCGGAAGTATACGGCCCGGACGGCTTTTGGCCTGTGAGAGAGCAGCTCGAAGGTGGGAAAAGGGCCGAGGGCATAGGAATGGGGAAAATCCTTCTTATATTTTTTCGGCAGCTCCCGCTGTTCCATGGACGGGCCTCCTTTCTGAAAGTGGGATGGGGGCTTGCTTGGAAAAACTGCAAAGAAACCCTCAGCGGCAGCGCCGCCCCAGCGGCGGGCGCCAAAGGCGCGCGCCCCCCGGCGGAGCCGGGGCAGCCGGGGGCAAAGCCCCTGGCTGGCTGGGGCGGACAGGAATTTTTGCCGGGTTTTATGATGGCCTCAGTGCCGGGGCTTATAGTGCCCGCCGCCTCTGCGGGGGGCCGGGCGCTCCTGGCGCGGCGAAGCGCCTTCCTGTCTGGAGGGCAGGGGCCTTGCAGGCTGCTCGGCTGGACTTTCCTCCAGCATGGCGATGAGGGGTTTCTCCTGGGCAGTGCTTTCCTGACGGGGCGGAATGCCTTCCCGCCGTGGCGGAATGCTTTCCCGCCTGGGCGGAGGGGCTTCCTCCTCGTCCTCCGCAAAACGGGCCTGTTCCCTGGAACCGCGGGAGACAGGGGCCTCATAGGGGTCTTCCCCGCCGTAATCTACCAGGGGGCCTTCCAGCCGGGCTGTGCCTCGAGAAAGCAGGATGGGCACCAGCAGCAGGGCCAGCCCCAGCACCACGAGAACTGCCAGCCCTGCCGGGGAATATAAAAACGCGGCCAAAGCCCCGCAGCCCGGCAGGAAGGTTACACACACCGCCACCACCCGGGCGGGATCCAGCAGGTTTACGTCAGGCTGGCCGAAAGCCTCCTGCTGGGTGATATACATGCCCTCGCTGGTGCCTACAATCCGGCGCAGCAGCAGTTCCCCATCCTGCTGGAAAGCCACAATGTCTCCGGGCTGGCACTGGCTTCCCATGCGCAGGATTGCCAAATCCCCGGGGTAAAGGGAAGGCGTCATTTCCCCGTTTGCCACGGTAAAGGGCGCATAGCCCAAAAGGGTGGGGGGCGACTCCTGCTTCACGCTGGAGCTGTAGAGCAGGGCGCCGCCTGCTACAAGCAGCACCAGCAGCACCAGCGCCAGAAGAATCCGTACAATCCAGATAAAAGCCTTCATACCTGTTTCAGCCCCTTTTCCATCACTGTATTTTCAAGCTCTACCATCTGCCCCGTTTCCGGGTGCGGGCGCTTTACCCGCTGGTCTTTCACGGCCCTGTATCCCAGCTTTTCAAAAAAGCCCCGGGCCGACCTGGAAGCATGGACAGTTATCCGGGCCTGCCCCTGCCGTCCGGCTTCTTCCTCCAAGGCGGAAGCCAGGGCTTTGGCAGCGCCCCGGCCCTGGAAGTCCCGGTGGATATAGAGCCTGTCTACATATCCGCCGTCTAAGTCTGCAAAGCCTATAATCCGGCCTGTTTCATCCTCTGCCACCAGGGCGAAGTGGCGCAAAAGGGAGGAGCGCCACGCCTCTCTGTCCCACTTTTCCACAGGAAGCGCCCAGGCTTCCACCTGCTCCCGGGTGTATTCCATTTGGCAGACGGTGTGTACTGTGCCCCAAAACAGGCGGTATACCTCATCCAAATCGCTTTCCCTGAACCTCCGCAGGGAAAACTTCTTTTGGGGAGGCTTTGGCAGGTCCACATTCCGAAGCAGCCATTTTGCCACCCCGTCCTCCTCGTTGCTGCCGATAATTTCTGTGGCCGCCCCTTGCAGCTTTGGCACCGCGTTTGCCACAGCGCACTTCACGTCCGCGGCCTCAAACAAGGGCAGGTCGTTTATGGCGTCTCCAAAGGCTACCATCCTGTCGCAGCCCAGCAGCTCTTTCAGCTTCCTGGCGGCATTGGCCTTGGTGGCTTCCTTTGGCATCAGCTCCAGCCAGTATTCCTCCCGGTACAGTTCCTGCTGGAAGGTGGCTGTAAGCCAGGGCTGTGCCGCCGCCTGCTGATACAGGGGCAGAAGGGCCTCCCTCTCCCCTATAAAGGTGAAGTAAAAAGCCTCCCCCTGGTACAGCGCTTCCTGGGAGGATACCCCCCGCAGGCGCTTGTCCCATTCCCGGTTTTGCAGGTAATAGGCCTGGCCCGGCGTTTCCTTCCCCCGCACCCAGGAAAGCCGCTCCACGCCCTCCACAAAGGCGTACACCACAGGCCACAGGGAAAGCGCCTCCGCCTGCTTTTCCACCCAGGCGGCCTGCTCCGGCGTGAAGCCTGCCCGGAACAGGGGCTTCCCTTCCGGGCCTTCCAGGATGAAGGCCCCGTTATAGACGATGACCGGCAGGTTCCGGGTGAGGCCCTGGGTTACCCGCACTGCCGAATGGTTGGATCGTGCTGTGGCAAAGGTGAAATGCATCCCCCGCTCTATGAGATGGTTCAGCGCCCACACCGTAAATTCCGAAAGGCGCTCGTTTCGTTGCAGCAGCGTCCCGTCCAAATCGCTTACATATAATGTCATGCCCATCGCCATGCGATACAGAATCCGCACAGAAAGCCATAAAAAACAGCCTTTTATGCCTGGTATCGTTCCTTTCTGTAAGATTTTTCGTAACACTTCTAAATCTTGAGATGTTTCCTGCACAATTCGTAAATCTCCCCTGTGCAAAGCCATTTCCGCAGGGTGGCAAGTCCCTGCTCGTTTTGGGGGCAGGGCAGATACCGCCGCATATAGCCCTCTTCCCCATATTTCTCCCGGATGTGCTCCACTGCCCGGCGCACCTGGGCTTCCGCTGAAAGCTCCGGCTTTGTGGCGAGGCCGTATTCCATCACCCGCCGGACAATGCGCTGGGGGTCAATATCCCGGTCGGCCTCGCTGACAATGCGTCCATACACAGAGCGGGGCTCTTTCCCGGAGGAGGCCCTGTGATCTTCCACAGCCTCCCCCATGGTTTTTATCTGCCCGGGAGAAAACCACCGGGAAAGGTTCTTGTCTGCCAGCAGGTAAGCCCCGGAGGTTTTCTCGTGGTTTTCCCTGCCAAACTGCAGGCCTGTGTCATGGTAGGCGGCAATGGCGTAGACCATGCCTGCGTCCACCTCTCCGAAAAGCTCCCGGGCGGCGGGGATAAGGGCCAGGCTGTTTTCCAGCACCTGCCGCACATGGGCCGGCCCGTGGGCCGCGTCAAAGCCCTGGTACAGGGGCAGGATGTTTGTTTCTATGTACACTTTCAGTTCCTGGTTGATTTGTTCCATCATCTGCACACTCCCATTCATTCTTTTCGTTTCGTGCGCAGCAGCCGCAGTTTTAAGTATACCATATCCTGTGCGCGATTTCCACGCGCTGGAAGAATTTTTTGCCCCTTGACAAAATCTTACACCCATGGTAATATGGTAACGTCACCACATGGAAACGATACCATGCACAAAAATCTGGAGAGGAAGGTTTCATATGCCGGAAAAGAATCCATATGACAGGGACTGCTCTTCCATTTTGGAAACGCTGGACGTGGCTACAGGGGAGCGCACTGTCCTGCGTGAATTTGACTATGTGATTGAGGCCCCAAACTGGCTGCCTGACGGCAGGCGGCTGCTCTATAATTCCCACGGCTCTTTGTGGCTGTTCGATTTGGAGACAAAGGAAAGCAAAAAAATCGACACAGGAGACTGCAGCCGCTGCAACAACGATCACGTCCTCTCCCCGGACGGAGATTATGTGGGCTTTAGCTGCGGCGGGATGGACTCCCAGGTGTACATTGTGCCCATAACAGGTGGCAAGCCCCGGACTGTCACCCCTAACAGCCCCAGCTTCCTCCATGGCTGGTCCCCGGACGGCAAAACCCTGGCCTACTGCGCTTTCCGGGAGGGCGGCAAGGACGTGTATGCCATTTCCGCAGAGGGCGGGGAGGAAACCCGGCTGACCTCTGCCCCCGGCCTGAACGACGGCCCGGAGTATTCCCCGGACGGCAGGCACATCTGGTTTAACTCGGAGCGCTCTGGCCTGATGCAGATTTGGCGCATGGACGCGGACGGGCGGAACCAGATCCAGATGACCACAGACGAGGACAGCAACAGTTGGTTTGCCCACCTCTCCCCGGATGGCAGCCAGGCGGTGTATATCGCCTACAAAAAGGGCGACGTGGCCCCTGGGGATCACCCGGCCAACAAAAACGTGGAGCTGCGGCTGATGAGCGCCCAGGGCGGAGACTACCGGGTACTGTGCAGGCTGTTCGGCGGGCAGGGCACCCTGAACGTTAATAGCTGGTCCCCCTGCGGGAAGAAGATTGCCTTTGTCAGCTACCGGATGAAGGGGTAAAACGCCTTGCTTTAAGGCTTATTTGCAAAAAGCATCTCCTATAATAACAAAAAATCCCCTGGCAGGAGCCTGGGGATTTTTTGTTATTATTCCACATTATCCGCAGGAAGCGCATGGCTTTGTGTAAAGCTGCCCTGCCTGGAAAAAGGCTTTCAGGCCTCTGTGGCCTGGGGGCAGAGGACAGGATGCACCGGCAGGCCCGCAAGGACGCTGCGCAGGCTGCGGTATGGATCCTTCCGGCGGAAAAACTCGTATACCGAGCAGGCCTTATCCATCAGGGACACCAGGGCTGACTCCCGGAAATGAGGGGGGCGCAGGGTCAGGGGGAACATATGGCTGCGGATGATGTCTGTCTCGATGCCTGTGAGCAGCAGCTCCTTTTGTGCGTTTTCCAGGGCGATGGCAGGGTGGCGTGTCCAGTGGCCCTTGTGGGCGGGATCGCCGTCCTGGGCATCGTAAAAGAAATAGTCGTGGAACAGCGCCCCCCGCACCATCTCGTGCATGTGGAAAGTGGCAGGGGCGGCGGCAGCCAGCCGGTAGCTGTAATAGGCCACAGCCACGCTGTGGAGCAGCCGGGAGGTATTCCCATGCTGGGGGTATTGGGCAATCTGGGTCAGTCCGGAGCAGCGGGAAAGCTGTTCGTAATACTGGCAGAAAAGGGTGGCGTCAAAGCGCTGGCGGGAGGTTTTTGTCTTTCTCAAAGGGGCAGCTTCCTTTCTTCCGGTGGTTTCGTTTTTACAGTTTTATGAAACTATATGCATATAGTATACCACGTTTGCGGCCCGGGCGCAAGACGGGAAAAGCTGGGAACTTAGCCCCCCAGGTATGCCTTGCGGATTTCCTCGCTGGCGGCAAGCTCTGCCCCGGTGCCTGTCATAACCACCCGGCCCGACTCCAGCACATAGGCCCTGTCCGCGATTTGCAGGGCCATTTCCGCGTTCTGCTCTACCAGCAGGATGGTGGTGCCGGACTTGTGCAGCTCGGCAATGATGTCGAAAATCTGCTCCACCAGAATGGGCGACAAGCCCATGGATGGCTCGTCCAGCATGAGGAGTTTGGGGTGGCTCATCAGCGCCCGGCCCATGGCAAGCATTTGCTGCTCGCCGCCGGACAAGGTGCCTGCCACCTGCTTTTTCCGCTCCTCCAGCCGGGGGAACCGGGCGAATACGTTGTCCAAGTCCTCTTTCGATACCTTCCCCTTGCTGAAAGCCCCCATCTCCAGGTTTTCCAGCACTGTCATCTGCAGGAAAATCCGGCGGCCCTCCGGCACATGGGCCAGGCCCTTGGACACCAGCTTGTGAGGGGGCATTTTCGCCAGATCCAGGGAAGCGCCCTCCTCGGTGTAGGTGATGGCGCCGCTTTCCGGGCGGATAAGCCCTGTGATGGTATGCAGGGTGGTGGTTTTGCCCGCGCCGTTTGCGCCGATAAGGGCCACCACCTCCCCGGGGTTCACCTCAAAGGATACGTCCTTGATGGCGTGAATCTTCTCATAATATACGTTTATTTTGTCCACTTGCAGCATTTATTCTGCCCCCCTCTTGCCCAGGTAGGCTTCAATTACAGTGGGATTTGAACGGATGTCCTCCGCCGTACCCTTGGCGATAACCTCACCGAAGTTTAAAACGCAGATGCCCTCGCAGATGCCCATGACCAGCTTCATGTCGTGCTCAATAAGCAGCACCGCAATTTGGAACTTGTCCCGGATTTTCACAATATTTTCCATCAGCTCTGCCGTTTCCGCCGGGTTCATGCCTGCGGCAGGCTCGTCCAGAAGCAGCAGGCAGGGATCTGTGGCCAAGGCCCGGACAATTTCCAGCCGGCGCTGGGCGCCGTATGGGAGGTTCCCTGCCCGCCAGTTTGCCATATACTCCATGTTGAAGATGGACAAAAGCTCCATGGCCCGCTCATGGGCTTCCTTCTCCTTTTTCCAGTAGGAGGGCAGGCGCAGGACGCCTTCGATGGCGCTGTATTTCTTCTGGTTGTGCAGGCCGATTTTCACGTTGTCCTCTACGGAGAGGTTTGAAAACAGCCGGATGTTCTGGAAGGTGCGGGCAATGCCCATTTTGTTTATCTGGACGGTGGTTTTGCCGTGGGTGTCCATGCCGTTTAAGAGGATGGTGCCCCGGGTGGGGGTGTACACCTTTGTCAGCAGGTTAAAGACTGTGGTTTTCCCGGCGCCGTTAGGGCCGATAAGCCCGGCGATTTCCGTTTTGCCGATGGTGAAGTTAAAGTCGTTTACAGCCCGCAGGCCGCCGAAGTCCACCCCCAGGTGGCTGCATTCCAGCACAGGCGCGTGGCCCAGATCCCGTTCGGGGATAATAGAGTGGCTGGGCACCGGCACCATTTTTCCTTTTTCAAATTTCAGTTCAGGCATCCGCTGCGCCCTCCTTTCCTGAGGCTTTTTTGCGGGGCAGAAGCTTCCCGATGAGCGTGCGCACCTTCTGGCTGTTGGTGACAAGCATCATAAGGATAAGCACCACCGCGTAAATGAGCATACGGTAATCGGAGAACTGCCGCAGCCAGGTTTCCGGCAGGATGTAGAGCACGGTTGCCGCCACAATGCTGCCCAGCATGTTGCCCAGGCCCCCCAGCACCACGAACACCAGGATAAGGATGGAGGTGTTGAAGTCGAACTTGTTGGCGGTGACGGTATTCTGGCTTAAAGCGTACAGGGCGCCCGCGGCCCCTGCCATGGCAGCGGAGATGACGAAGGCCATCAGCTTGTATTTTGTGGCGTTGATGCCCACGCTCTCAGCGGCAATGCGGTTATCCCGCAGGGCCATGATGGCGCGGCCTGTGCGGCTGTCCACCAGGTTGAAAATGATGATGAGGCAGATAATGATAATCACAAAGCCTGAGGTGAGGGTGGAGATTTTCTGGATGCCAGAGATGCCGTTAGGGCCGTTTACCAGCATCATGCCCCCCTTCCCCAGGCCGATGTCCGGATTTAAAAAGCCGAAGCGCAGGCCCGAGGGGTTTTTCCCGATATAAAGGTTGGTCACCACGGTTTTAATAATCTCCCCAAAGGCCAGGGTGACAATGGCCAGGTAGTCTCCCTGCAGGCGCAGCACAGGCACGCCTACAATGACCCCTGCCGCCGCGGCCAGGACAGCGCCCACGATAAGCGCCAGAATCATGCGGCCCCAGGAGGGAAGGCCGGAATCTGCCAGGGCCATGGCGGCTGTGGCCCCGGAGAAGGCCCCCACGCTCATAAAGCCCGCGTGGCCCAGGGAAAGCTCACCTAAAACGCCTACGGTCAGGTTCAGGGACAGGGCGGCGACGATGTAGGCGCACATGGGCACCAGCAGGCCCTGGAGGGCTGAGGGCATAGATCCTGCCCCTATCACTGCCATGAGGACAATATAGGAAAGGATGACCACCCCATAGGTGATGAAATTCTTCCTTGCTTTTTTACGGATAATCAAACGTTTCATAGGCACCTCACACCTTCTCGCTGACTTTTTTGCCCAAAAGCCCGGTGGGCTTTACCAGCAGGATGACAATCAGCACCAGGAACACAATGGCGTTTGCCAGCTCTGTGGAAAGGTAGGCGCTGGAGAAAATCTCAATAACCCCCAGCAGGATCCCCCCCAGGAAGGCCCCGGGGATGGAACCAATACCGCCGAACACAGCGGCTGTGAAGGCCTTGATGCCGGGCATGGATCCGGTGGTGGGGATAAGCTTGGGATAGGCCGAGCAGAGCAACACCCCGGCAATGGCGGCAAGGGCCGAGCCAATGGCAAAGGTGAGGGAAATGGTGGCGTTTACGTTGATGCCCATAAGCTGGGCCGCGTCCTTGTCTTCACTGCAAGCCCGCATAGCCTTGCCTGTGCGGGTTTTCCCGGTGAAGAGGATAAGGCCCGCCATGATAACCAGGCAGGCGGCAATGGTTACCAGGGTCTTGTAAGGCACGAGGAGATCCCCACCTAGCTGGATGCCGCCGTTTCCGAAGATGGCGGGGAAAATGCGGGGGTTGGAGCTCCACATAAGCTGGGCGGCGTTTTGCAGGAAATAGCTTACGCCGATGGCTGTGATAAGCACCGCAAGGCTTGTCACCTGCCGAAGGGGCTTATAGGCAAACTGCTCGATGAGGATGCCCAGCAGGGTGCATACCAGCACCGCCGCCAGAATGCCCAGGATGGGGGACATGCCAAAGCCTGAGCAGATGAAGAAGCAGATATACGCGCCCACCATGATGATGTCGCCATGGGCGAAGTTCAGCATTTTGGCAATGCCATAAACCATGGTGTATCCCAAGGCGATGATGGCGTACACGCTGCCTAAGCTGATGCCATTGATAAGATTGTTGACGAAAGACAAGAATACCACCTCAAGTTTAAGGTCGCCTCCGGCGGCTCAAGGCGCTGCCGGAGAATACAAAATTTTGACAGATATAGCAAGAAGAGGGCCGCCGAACCGAGGCCAGCCCTCTTTGCTTGCTGCTTTGGAAAATAGTTTACAGATTAGGGCTTGTTTGAAAATAGAGAAAGTGCCGAATTTTTGAGACAAAACGGAGCGGTTTCAAGGCGGAAAACGCAAGACAGGCTGTCGCCTGTCGAGGATTTCCAACACAGAAAACGCACGTTTTGGACAAAAAGACGGTGTTTGCGA
>NZ_QWLE01000040.1:0-28170 GCF_009917365.1 Neglectibacter sp. X4
ATGTTTGACGCGCTGGAATCCGAGAAGCCCAACCATTTTGCGGTGCGGCAGTACAAAAAATATAAGCTGGCGGCGGGCAAAACCGCGAAGTCGATTCTGATTTCCTGCGGCGCGCGGCTGGCGGTATTTGATATTGCCGAGCTGCGGGAGGTCACAGCCTATGACGAGCTGGAACTGGACACCCTGGGGGACAAAAAAACCGCCCTGTTTCTCATTATGAGCGATACCGATGACAGCTTTAACTTCCTGATTTCCATGTGCTACACCCAGCTGTTTAATCTGCTCTGTGAAAAAGCGGATGATGTGTACGGCGGCAGGCTCCCGGTCCATGTGCGCTGCCTGATTGACGAGTGCGCCAACATCGGGCAGATTCCAAAGCTGGAAAAGCTGGTAGCCACCATCCGAAGCCGGGAGATTTCCGCCTGTCTGGTATTGCAGGCGCAGTCCCAGCTGAAGGCCATCTACAAGGACAACGCCGACACCATCATCGGAAATATGGACACTTCCATCTTTCTGGGCGGCAAGGAACCCACCACCTTAAAGGAGTTAGCCGCCGCCCTGGGAAAAGAAACCATTGACACTTACAACACCGGGGAGAGCCGGGGGCGGGAAACCTCCCACTCTCTCAACTATCAGAAATTGGGGAAAGAGTTGATGAGCCAGGATGAGCTTGCGGTGATGGACGGGGGAAAATGTATCCTCCAGCTGCGGGGCGTCCGCCCGTTTTTGTCGGATAAGTATGACATCACCAGGCACCCCAATTTCCAGTACACCGCCGACGCGGACGATAAGAACGCCTTTGACATTGAAGCGTTTCTGTCCACCCGGCTCAAACCAAAACCCAACGAGGTCTACGATGTGTTTGAAGTTGACGTAGACACCGAGGGCGAATAATCCCGTTCCGCGAGAAAGGAGTGATCTTATCTACCCGCCAGGGTCCCTGAAACCTGCCTCGGTTGAGGCCATTGGCGTACAAAGCGGACAGCTCAACAAAAAAATGAAGAAGGAGGATAGCCGGAATCGAGCCGCCCAAAATTCAGGGCGGTTTTGTTGTCCGGCTTTTGTATGCCTATGAACCAACACTAACCACAAAGCGATTCCGGCTAAATTAAAGTATGGAATTTTTCAACAGCGCAATCGAAGTTTTGCAGACCCTCGTTATCGCACTGGGAGCCGGCCTCGGTATCTGGGGCGTCATCAACCTGCTGGAAGGTTACGGCAATGACAATCCTGGGGCCAAGAGCCAGGGCATGAAACAGCTTATGGCGGGCGGCGGCGTTGCCCTGATCGGCATGGTGCTTGTACCCCTGCTCTCCGGTCTGTTCGGCTAATCCCCGCACCAGAAACACCCATACCTTTGCCCCTCCCGCAGACGCGGGAGGGGCGGAAAGGAGGTAGCACTGTATGGATTTTCTGCTGGATGCAATCACCACCTGGCTGAAAGAAATGCTGGTGGGCGGCATTATGAGCAACCTTTCCAGTATGTTTGATTCGGTCAACAACCAGGTGGCGGACATATCGGGGCAGATCGGGCAGACGCCCCAGGGCTGGAACGCGGGTATTTTCAGCATGGTCCAAAGCCTTTCGGAAACGGTCATTCTCCCCATAGCAGGCGTGATCCTGGCCTTTGTAATGACGCTGGAACTGATTCAGATCATCACCGACAAGAACAACTTCCACGATATTGAAACCGCTGTGTTTTTCAAGTGGATTTTCAAGACCGCCTGTGCCATCCTCATTGTCACCAACACCTGGAATATCGTGATGGGCGTATTTGATGTGGCCCAGGGCATCGTGGCCCAGGCTTCCGGCGTCATCGGCGCGGACGCTTCCATCGACATTTCCTCCGCGATGGCGGATTTGGAGCCAAGGCTCATGGAGATGGATTTGGGGCCGCTGTTCGGGCTGTGGTTCCAGTCCCTGTTTATCGGCCTTACCATGTGGGCGCTGACCATCTGTATTTTTATCGTCATTTATGGCCGTATGCTGGAAATCTATCTCGTCACCTCGGTCGCGCCGGTCCCGATGGCCGCTATGATGGGCAGGGAATGGGGCGGCATGGGGCAGAATTACCTGCGTTCCCTGATGGCGTTAGGCTTTCAGGCGTTCCTCATTATGGTCTGCGTGGCAATCTACGCGGTCCTGGTGCAGAACATCGCCACTGACGAAGATACGATTGCCGCCATCTGGTCCTGTGTGGGATATACCGTCCTGCTCTGCCTGACCCTCTTTAAGAGCGGCAGCATGGCAAAGGCGATCTTCCAGGCCCACTAACGAAAGGAGTGTGCAAAAATGGCTTATGTACCCGTACCCAAAGACTTAACGAAGGTCAAGACAAAGGTGGCCTTCAACCTCACCAAACGGCAGTTAGTCTGCTTTGGCGGCGGGGCGCTGATTGGCGTGCCGCTTTTCTTTCTGCTTCGGGGGCCAGCCGGGAACAGCGCCGCCGCCCTGTGCATGATGCTTGTCATGCTGCCCTTTTTCCTGCTGGCGATGTACGAGAAGAACGGCCAGCCGCTGGAAAAAATCATCGGAAATATGCTCCGGGTATCCTTTCTCCGGCCCCGGCAGCGCCCCTACCAGACCAACAACTTCTATGCCGTATTGGAGCGGCAGGACAAACTCGACAAGGAGGTGTATGACATTGTTTACGGCAAAGAAAAACCGGACCAACGGCAAAGGGCCGGAGGGCGAAGGGCCAATGCCGGTGAAAAAGAAGCTCTCCCGCGCGGATCGGAAGCAGATCGAAGCCGCCATTTCCCGCGCCAACCGCACTGACCAGAAGGGGATTTCCGCGCAGGACAGCATCCCCTATGAACGGATGTGGCCGGACGGCATCTGCCGCGTGACCGGCTGCTACTATACCAAGACCATTCAGTTTCAGGACATCAATTACCAGCTGTCCCAAAACGAGGATAAGACCGCCATCTTCGAGGGCTGGTGCGATTTCCTCAACTACTTTGACAGCTCCATCCGGTTCCAGCTGTCCTTCCTCAACCTGGCCGCGTCCCAGGAAACCTTTGCCCGGTCCATCACCATCCCGCCCCAGGGGGATGATTTTGACAACATCCGCAGCGAGTACACCCAGATGCTGCAAAACCAGCTGGCAAAGGGGAACAACGGCCTGATTAAGACAAAGTACCTGACCTTCGGCATTGACGCGGACAGCATCCGGGCGGCAAAGCCCCGGCTGGAACGGATTGAAACCGACCTGCTCAACAACTTCAAGCGGCTGGGCGTAGTGGCGGAGCCGCTGGACGGGCGGGCGCGGCTGTCCCAGCTGCATGGCGTATTCCACATGGACGAACAGGTTCCCTTTTCCTTTTCGTGGGACTGGCTGGCCCCCTCCGGCCTTTCCACCAAGGACTTCATCGCCCCCACTTCCTTTGAGTTCCGCACCGGCAGGCAGTTCCGCATGGGGAAAAAGTACGGCGCGGTCAGCTTTGTGCAGATTCTCGCGCCGGAATTGAACGACCGGATGCTGGCGGATTTTCTGGATATGGAAAGCTCCCTGATTGTCAGCCTCCATGTGCAGTCCTTGGACCAGGTAAAGGCCATCAAGACGGTCAAGCGCAAGATCACCGACCTGGACCGGGCCAAGATTGAGGAACAGAAAAAGGCGGTCCGGGCAGGGTACGATATGGACATCATTCCCAGCGACCTGGCTACCTACGGGAACGAGGCCAAAAAGCTGTTGCAGGATTTACAGAGCCGCAACGAGCGGATGTTCCTTGTGACCTTCCTGGTGCTGAATACGGCAGACACCGCCAGACAGCTGGGCAACAATGTTTTTCAGGCGTCCAGCATCGCCCAGAAGTACAACTGCCAGCTGGCAAGGCTGGACTTCCAGCAGGAGGAGGGGCTGATGAGCTGCCTGCCTCTGGGACAAAACCAGGTGGAAATCCAGCGGGGGCTGACCACTTCCAGCACCGCCATCTTTATCCCCTTTACCACCCAGGAGCTTTTCCAGAACGGGAAAGAGGCGCTGTACTACGGCATCAACGCCCTGTCCAACAACCTTATCATGGTGGACCGCAAGAAGCTGAAAAACCCCAACGGCCTGATTTTAGGCACTCCCGGCTCCGGCAAGTCCTTCTCCGCCAAGCGGGAAATCGCCAACTGTTTTCTGCTCACCACCGATGACATCATCGTGTGCGACCCGGAATCGGAGTACGCGCCCCTTGTGGAACGGCTGCATGGGCAGGTTATCAAGATTTCGCCCACCTCCGGGGACTACATTAACCCGATGGACCTAAACCTGGACTACTCGGACGATGAAAGCCCGCTGTCTTTGAAATCCGACTTCATTCTGTCGCTGTGCGAGCTGATCGTGGGCGGCAAGGAGGGCTTGCAGCCAGTCCAGAAAACCATCATCGACCGCTGTGTGCGGCTGGTCTACCATGATTACCTGAACGACCCCAGGCCGGAGAATATGCCGGTATTGGAGGATTTGTATAACCTCCTGCTGACCCAGGAGGAAAAAGAGGCGCAGTACATCGCTACGGCGCTGGAAATCTATGTTTCCGGCTCCCTGAATGTGTTCAACCACCGGACCAATGTAAACATCGACAACCGCATTGTCTGCTATGACATCAAGGAGTTAGGCAAGCAGCTGAAAAAAATCGGTATGCTGGTGGTGCAGGACCAGGTGTGGAACCGCGTCACCATCAACCGCGCCGCCCACAAGTCCACCCGTTACTACATTGACGAGATGCACCTGCTGCTCAAAGAGGACCAGACCGCCGCCTATACCATTGAAATCTGGAAACGGTTTCGGAAGTGGGGCGGGATTCCCACCGGCATCACCCAGAACATCAAGGACCTGCTTGCCAGCCGGGAGATCGAGAACATCTTTGAGAACTCGGACTTTGTGTATATGCTCAACCAGGCAAGCGGGGACCGGCAGATTCTGGCAAGGCAGCTGGGCATCTCCCCGCACCAGCTGTCCTATGTAACCCACTCCGGCGAGGGCGAAGGGCTGCTGTTCTACGGCAACATCATCCTGCCCTTTATCGACCGGTTCCCAAAGGACACCGAGCTGTACCGCATTATGACCACCAAATTACAGGAATTAAAGGAGGGAAAGCAATCATGACTGCACAGAAAATCAAACACAATCCCCGGCTGTTTTTGCAGCGGGCGATGGAGATTCAGCGCCGCCAGCTGCTTCTGGCGATGGCGGACGCGGTAAGCGAGTGCCGTACTGCGGAGAGCATGGCGGCAGAACTGAACCGTGACGGGGAAACGGGCCTGCTCCGCCTTGCGGAAATCTGGTGCTGCCTCTCCCCTGGCACCGGCGGCAGGGTTTTGGAGGGCCGGGGCGCGGAGCTTCTGGCCGATGTGCTGGCACAGGTCTATGCCTGCCTGGTCCTCCGTCCTTTACACACCCCGGCTGGCATGGGCCTCTATGTGGAACTGCTCTATATGATGGAGGCGCTGATGCTGGGGGAATGGTTTGATTAAGGAGCCGCGCCTGCGCTTCACCGAGGAGGAACGGACCGACCCGGCGCTGGAAAAGCCGATCCGCCGCGCACAGAAAGCAGCTGTCCGGGCAGACAAGGCGCAGGCCAGGATACCCAAAAAGAAGGTCCGGCAGACCGTTATTGACCCCGATACCGGAAAGAAAACAACGAAACTGACCTTTGAGGAACAGGCAAAGCCGCCCTCCAAGCTGTCCCATGCGGTACGGGGCGCTCCGGCCAACGCGCTGCTTGCCGGGGCGCATAAGGAAATCCGCAAGTCCGAACAGGACAATGTGGGCGTGGAAGGGGCGCACAAGACCGGGCAGGCTGTTGAAGTCAGTGCGCGGCTGGTGCGGGAGGGATACCGCAGCCATAAACTGAAACCCTACCGCGAAGCGGCAAAGGCGGAGCAAAAGCTGGAAAAAGCAAACATTAACGCCCTGTACCAAAAGTCCCTGGCGGAGAACCCCCAGCTTGCCAGCAACCCCCTTTCCCGCTGGCAGCAAAAGCAGGCCATCAAAAAGGAATATGCCGCCGCCAAACGCGCCGGTCAAACGGCTGGACATACGGCCCAGGCCGCAGGCCATACTGCCAAGACCGCGCACAAGACCGGCAAGGCGGCAAAGTCCGTCAAAGAAAAAGCGGAACAGGCAGGCCGGTTTGTCATGCGGCACAAGAAGGGATTCCTGATTGCGCTGGCGCTGTTTCTGCTGGTCTGCCTGCTGATGAATACCCTGTCCTCCTGCTCCATGCTGGCCCAGAGCATCGGCTCGGCGGTGTCCGGCTCCACCTATCCCTCCAAAGACGAGGATATGCTGGGGACCGAAGCGGACTATGCCGCAAAGGAGGCACAACTGCAAACCGAACTGGACAACATGGAGAGCCTGCACCCAGGCTATGACGAGTACCGGTACAATCTGGACCCTATCGGCCACAATCCCCATGAGCTGGCGGCTTATTTAAGCGCCCTGCTCCATGAATACACGCCACAGAGCGCGGCGGCACAGTTACAGCGGGTCTTTGACCTCCAATATGTCCTGACACTGACCGAGGAGGTGGAAATCCGCTACCGCACCGAAACCAGCACCGACCCGGAAACCGGGGAAACGACCAGCGAGGAAGTCCCTTATGAATACTACATCCTCCATGTGGAGCTTGTGAACACCCAGATTTCCGCCCTTGCGCCGGAACTGCTCACCCCGGATGAATATGAGATGTACCAGGTCTATATCGCCACCAGGGGCAACAAGCCGCTGCTGTTTGGCGGCGGTTCCCCGGATATGGGAAATTCCGAGGATTTGAGCGGCGTGGAGTTTATAAACGGGACCCGCCCCGGCAATCCGGGCCTGGTGGATCTGGCGAAGCGTCAGGTGGGAAACGTGGGCGGCTATCCGTATTGGAGCTGGTACGGCTTTAACAGCCGGGTGGAATGGTGCGCCTGCTTCGTGAGCTGGTGCTATAACCAGGCCGGGAAAAGCGAACCGCGCTTTGCTGGCTGCCAGTCCCAGGGCGTACCCTGGTTCCAGTCGCATGGACAATGGGGCGGGCGCGGATATGCCAACATCGCCCCCGGCGACGCCATTTTCTTTGACTGGGATTTGGACGGTTCCGCCGACCATGTCGGCATTGTGATCGGCACAGACGGGAGCCGGGTCTATACGGTGGAGGGCAATTCCGGCGACGCCTGCAAAATCAAAAGCTATGACCTGAATTACCAGTGCATCAAGGGCTACGGCCTGATGAACTGGAACTAAATTATATTGGAGAGGAGTGTTACAAATGGCATCGAACAAAATCGACCGGATTGACCGGGAGATCGCAAAGACCCGTGAAAAGCTGGCGGAATACCAGAACCGGCTGCGGGAATTGGAGGCGCAGAAAACCGAGGCGGAGAACCTGCAAATCGTCCAGCTGGTGCGGGCGGTCCGCATGACCCCGCAGGAACTGAACGCGCTGCTGTCCAGCGGCGGGATTCCCGGCGTGGGAACGCCTGCACCCGATATCCAGGAAAAGGAGGAAAATCACGATGAAATCTAAACAGTTATTGCGGACACTGGCCGCATTTTGCACCGCCCTGGTCCTCATGGGCGGTTTTTCTGTCCCTGCCTATGCGGGCGGCGGCGAGGAACCGGCTGATGGAACCAACGATTCCAACGTACAGGTGGAGCAGCCGGAGGAAACGCCTCCCCTCACCCCGGATGGCAACGCCACCCTGGTGGACGATTACGGCGGAAACAAGCAGCTGATTACCGTTACCACCAAAAACGGCAACTACTTTTACATCCTGGTGGACCGGGATGACGAGGGAGAAAACACCGTCCATTTTCTCAACCAGGTAGACGAAGCTGACCTGATGGCGCTGATGGAGGACGGGGACAGCGAGGAGCCTCCCGCTGTTTGCAGCTGCACCGAGAAATGTCAGGCAGGCGCAATCAACCGGAACTGCCCGGTCTGCACCTTTACCATGACAAGCTGCACCGGCAAGGCGGCGGAACCGGAGGAGCCGCCTGCAATGGAGCCGGAACCGGAGAAAAAGTCCGGCATGAATCCGGCTGTCCTGCTTTTGGTTGTGGCCCTGTTAGGCGGCGGGGGCGCGCTCTACTACTTCAAGTTTATGAAGAACAAGCCGAAAACCAAAGGCACAGACAATCTGGACGATTATGACTACGGCGATGAGGAAGATGAGCTGTGGGAATCCGAGGAGGGCGCGGAGGAGGAACCGGAGGAAAGTGAGGAAGAACCGGAATGACCCGCTTCACCGACAGCCCCTTTGAGCGCATGATGACACAGAAACCGGAGGGCAGGAAGAAAACTTCCCGCCCTCCTTCTTTACCCAAAAGCCACCCCTGCTATGGCTGCGGCAACTACGGAAGGCCCTGTGTGGGATTCTGCCACCGGGAACTGGAAAAGCAGCTGAAAGAAAGGAGAGATCGGAAATGAAGTATCTTATTTTATTGATAAAAGGCATCGCTGTTTTTGACCTGTGCTGTCTGGCGGTGTATCTGGGCGGCGACATTGTTTCTGCCCTGATACGCAAACTTCGGAAAAAGCCTGCACAGAGCGATGACTTCTATGACTTTTCTATGGATGGCGACACAACTGCCCCGCTGTCCATAGATTCCATCCGCCAGCTGTACTCCGGCGATGTGGAAACTTTTGTAGAAGAAAGGCTTCTGCCGGAGGCCGCAAAGACAATGGAGGCTTTAACGGAACGGGAACAGACAGCGGCCCGCCTGCTTTTATGCGCCCTGATCGGTTATCTGAAAGAAGAAGCCCGCATGGACGAGCAGAGCTTTCCGATGGTGATGGAACTGCTGAAATATATGGAGGGGGAAAAAGAGGAAGGCTGCCAGGACCCGGTAGACTGGCTGCTGGAGGACGCCAACAGCCGCGCGCACCGGCATGAGTCCTATTACAGCGATTATCAACGCTACCAGCTGATGCAGGTGGATAAAAAACGTGTCATTCTGGCCTGCCGCATCCTCATCAATGATCTGGTAGGAAAACTGTACCGATATGATTACCGGTTTGGCTATGACCTGATGCTGACAGAGGATAACAGCATTGAGGAAAAACTGCGTACATCTATGCGGGAAGAATGGGAGGATGAAGATTATGCGCCTTGTGATTGCTGAAAAACCGTCGGTGGCCCAAAGCCTGTCCGCTGTGATCGGGGCCAATGCCCGCAAGGACGGGTATCTGGAAGGAAACGGCTGGCGGGTCAGCTGGTGTGTGGGCCATCTGGCGGGGCTTGCAGACGCGGACAGCTACGACCCTAAGTACGCCAAGTGGCGCTATGACGATCTGCCGATCCTGCCCTCGGACTGGAAAATGAGCGTGGGGCGGGACAAGAAGAAACAGCTTGATATTCTCAAAAAGCTGCTGTGCGCCCCGGATGTGACCGAGGTGGTAAACGCCTGTGACGCGGGACGGGAGGGCGAACTGATTTTCCGCAACGTCTATGAGCTGGCGGGGTGCAGAAAGCCCATGAAGCGGCTCTGGATTTCCAGCATGGAGGATTCGGCAATCCGGGAGGGCTTTGAAAACCTCCGCCCCGGCGCGGACTATGACGGTCTGCATCAGGCGGCGCTCTGCCGCGCCAAGGCTGACTGGCTGGTGGGCATCAACGCCACCCGGCTGTTTTCAGTGCTGTACCGCCGGACCCTCAACATCGGGCGGGTTATGTCCCCTACACTGGCCCTTATCGTCCAGCGGGAAGCAGAGATTGAAGCCTTCCAGCCGGAGCCGTTCTATACGGTGGCGCTGGAACTGCCCGGATTTACCGCTGTGGGGGCGCGGATGAAAGACAAAACCGCCGCGAAAGAGCTGGAAACCGCCTGCCAGGGCGGTTCTGCGGTGGTGAAACAGGCGCAGCGGAAAGAGAAGTCCGAAAAGCCGCCCGCCCTTTATGACCTGACCACCTTACAGCGGGACGCCAACCGCCTGCTGGGGTTTACCGCCCAGCAAACGCTTGATTATCTGCAAAACCTCTATGAGAAAAAGCTGTGTACTTATCCCCGGACAGACAGCCGGTATCTGACCTCGGATATGGCGGAGGGTCTGCCGGTGCTGGTCAACCTCACCGCCAATGTGATGCCGTTCCGAAAAGGGATTGCCATTGTCTGCAACCCGGAGGCGGTCATCAATGATAAGAAAGTGACCGACCACCATGCGGTGATCCCCACCCGCAATCTTCGTGATGCAGACCTGTCCGCCCTCCCTGTGGGGGAAAAAGCGGTGCTGGAGCTGGTGGCCGCAAGGCTGCTGTGCGCGGTGGCGGAACCCCATCTCTACGAGGAAACCGCCGCCACGCTGGTCTGCGCCGGTCAGGAGTTTGCCGCAAAAGGGAAAACCATTCAGCGCCCCGGCTGGCGCAGGCTGGATGCCGCTTATCACGCCGGTCTGAAAAATGCCCCGGAGCCGGAGGGCGGGCCAGAGGAAAAGACGCTGCCGGAACTCTCCGAGGGACAGTCTTTGCCCGTTTCCAACGCCTCCGTCAAGGAGGGGAAAACCAGCCCGCCAAAGCATTTCACCGAAGATACCCTGCTGTCGGCTATGGAGAACGCCGGTAAAGAAGATATGCCGGATACCGCCGAGCGCAAGGGATTAGGTACGCCTGCCACCCGCGCCGGGATTCTGGAAAAGCTGGCCTCCACCGGTTTTCTGGAACGGAAAAAGAGCAAAAAGACGGTCCAGCTGATGCCCTCCCGCGATGCGCGTTCCCTCATTACGGTTCTGCCGGAGCAGCTGCAATCCCCGCTGCTCACCGCCGAGTGGGAGTACCGGCTGGGCGAGATTGAGCGCGGCGAGCTTTCCCCGGAGGAGTTTCTGTCCGGGATTTACGCCATGCTGCGGGAGCTGGCGGCAACCTATCAGGTGGTTAAGGGGACCGAGTATCTATTCTCTCCGCCCCGCGAAGCAGTAGGCAGATGCCCCCGGTGTGGCAGTGATGTTACGGAATCGCAAAAGGGATTTTTCTGCCAAAGCGAAACTTGCAGATTTGCCATCTGGAAAGACAGCAAGTGGTGGAGCGCCAAGAAAAAACAGCCCACCAAGTCCATTGTCGCGGCCCTCTTAAAAGACGGGCGGGCAAGGCTCACCGGCTGCTATTCGGAAAAGACCGGTAAAACCTATGACGCGGATGTGATTTTGGAGGATACCGGCGAGTATGTAAACTTCAAGCTGGACTTTGGCCAGCGGAAAGGAGGCCCGTCATGAAGCTGTCGCTGCTGGAACAGGAAACGGTTCTCCTTTATAACCAGGCCGAGTCTGCGGCAGAGGTCTATACCCATGACCCCAAGCTGATGAAGAAGCTGGAGCAGCTGGCGGAAAAATACCCGGAGCAGATCATCAAGAAGGACGCCCACAACTTCATTGTCCCCAAACGCTGCGTATCGGTCCGGGAGCCGTACAGCGAAAAGCGGCGCAAAGCCGCCAGTGAGCGCGCCAGGGCCGCAGGCTATAAGCCGCCGTTGAAATCCTCCTCCGGTCAATAAGCATGGGCGGGAATGTCTTTGAAACGGTAAAGCAGTCCATCACCACCAGAGAAGCGGCGGAACACTATGGAATCGAGGTAAAGCGGAACGGTATGGCCTGCTGTCCTTTCCACGATGACAGGACGCCCAGCCTGAAATTAGACCGCCGCTTTCACTGTTTCGGCTGCGGGGCGGACGGAGATGTGATCGACTTTGCCGCCAGACTGTATAACCTCTCCCCCAAAGAGGCGGCGGAAAAACTGGCCCAGGATTTTGGACTGCTCTATGACAGCCAGGCGCCCCCGAAGAAAACCTATGTCCGTCAAAGGTCCGAAGCGCAGAAGTTCCGGGAATCAAAACAGCGGTGTTTCCGCGCGCTGGCAGACTACGCCCATCTGCTGCGGGGCTGGGAAACCGGCCTTGCGCCCCTGACCCCGGATGCGGAGCCGCACCCCCTTTTTGTGGAGGCGCTGCACCAAAAGGACTATGTGGAGTATCTTCTGGACTTTCTGATGGAGGATGGCATCGAGGAACAAAAAACATGGATTGCTGAACACCTAACAAAAATCATGGATTTGGAAAGGAGAAACAAGGAAATGGCAGAGAAACCTACCAACCGGGAGCGATTGCGGGAAATCACCGAGGGCATTGAGCAGAACATCAAGGAACTGTTTGAGAGCGAAAAGTATATGCGCTATCTGTCGGTGATGTCCCGGTTCCACCGCTACTCGGTCAATAATACCATGCTGATCTATATGCAGAAGCCGGACGCAACCCTTGTGGCTGGCTATAACAAGTGGAAGAACCAGTTTGAGCGCCATGTGAAGAAGGGCGAGCGCGGCATTACCATCATTGCGCCCACCCCCTATAAGAAGAAAATCGAGGAGCAGAAGCTGGACCCGGACACCCACGCGCCAATGCTGGACGCAAACGGCAGGGTGGTCATGGAGGAAAAAGAGGTGGAAATCCCGCTGTTCCGTCCGGTGAAGGTGTTTGATGTGAGCCAGACGGACGGAAAGCCCCTGCCCTCCCTGGCGGCGGACCTGTTCGGGAATGTCCGGCACTTTGAGGCGTTTATGGAGGCGCTGAAACGCTCCGCCCCGGTTCCCCTTGCGTTTGAGGAAATGGACGCGGATACGGACGGATATTTTTCTTCCAGCCAGCAGCGCATCGCCATCCGCCAGGGCATGAGCGAGGTGCAGACGGTTTCCGCCGCTGTCCATGAGATCGCCCACAGCAAGCTGCACAACTTTGATGTGCCGGACAACCCGGACGCGCCCTTGTATCAGGAAGTGGAACTGTTCGGACAGCCCGCCCTATTTTCTAATGACAGAATTTCGGCTGACAGTCTGCCGGACGGGCTGTTTTGTTATGACCTGCGCGGTTCCGATGATGATCCCGGCGCGCCGGTTGCGGTAGAGGAACGGGTTATCGTCAACCACGCCGGTTCCGTCATAACCGCAAAGCCGCTGGAACTGCCGGAGGAAGGGTATCTCCCTCTGACTGATGAATCAGGCCTGGACTTTAACGGCGGCGAAAAGACCGCCCAGCGGTTTTTGCAGGACCATAAAAAGGACCGGCGCACCGAGGAGGTGGAGGCCGAGAGCATCTCTTACGCAGTCTGCCAATATTTTGGGATTCAGACCGGCGCAAACAGCTTTGGGTACATTGCGAACTGGAGCCAGGGCAAGGAGCTGAAGGAACTGCGGGCCAGCCTGGAAACCATCAACAAGACCGCCGGTGCGCTGATTGCCGATATTGACCGCCATTTTCAGGAGGTCTGCAAAGAGCGCGGCATTGATCTGGAATCCGGGCCGGAACCGGAGGCCGGAAAAGAAACCGTACAGCCGGAAAGCCCGCAGGCCGATAAGGAGAATCCAGAGGTTTCCCCTGAACCGGAATCCTCCTGGAAAATCCCCACCGAACTGCCGGAGCAGGACCCTTCCATGTTCCGCTATTACATTACCCAGGAATCGCTGGATGTGGGAACCTACCCTTTGATGGATGGGAAAACCATCACCGAACTTGCCGCATGGGTAAAGGTGGAACAGGATTCCATCACCGCCTTTGGCTGTATCGACTACCCCCAGCCGCTGACCGCCGAGCAGGAACGGGAATACGCCCTTTTGCCCGCCAGCCAAAACCCGCAGGCGCTGGATTCCATCGGCCATGCCGCGGAAGCCGCCCAGCTGCCCGACGCGCCGGAGCAGACGCTGGATGAATACCCCATGCCGGACCCGGCGATGCGGGAGGACGATCTGAAAAACTGCGGCTATCAGGACGGGGATTTGCTGCCACTCTCCAAAGAGCGGGCGCTGGAACTGTTTGAGCAGGATTTGACGGTGTACGCGGTGGTGGACGGCGGCAGCGCGGAAATGCTCTTTGACCGGGAGGAATTTGAATCCCAGCTGCCCGGTACGGTGTTTGCCCTTTCCCGCGAGGAATGGGAGGAAAGCCCAGCCTTTGACGCACTGGTGCAGGACCGGCAGAACCACCAGCAGGAACGGGAGCAGGCGTTTCTCTCCCATGAGGGGGACTGCTTTGCCATTTATCAGGTCAGCCGGGAGGACCCGCAGAATGTGCGGTTTATGAATCTGGATTGGCTAAAATCCCATGACATCCCCGTGGACCGGGGCAATTATGACCTGATCTACACCGCCCCGCTGGGCGGCTCCGGCACTAAAATGGAGCAGCTGGAAAAACTATATGAGCAGTTCAATCTGCAAAAGCCTGTGGATTTTCACAGCCCCTCCATGAGTGTCAGCGACATCGTTGCCATCCGGCAGGATGGTGCGTTATCCTGTCACTACTGCGACAGCATTGGTTTTACAGAGGTTCCTGGATTTCTGCCGGAAAATCCGCTGAAAAATGCGGAAATGTCTATGGAGGACGATTACGGCATGATTGACGGGATCATCAACAACGGTCCCAAAGAGCCGACCGTAGCCCAGCTGGAACAGCAAGCCAGGAGCGGCCAGCCGATTTCCCTGATGGATTTGGCGGATGCGGTCCACCGGGAGGAACGGGACAAGCGGAAATCGGTGGTGGAACAGCTCCACCAGCAGCCGAAGCAGGAAAGCAAAAAGACAGCGCCGAAAAAGAGCGCGGAAAGGGAGCTTTGATATGGGACACTTTACCTTTGAAGAAATGAATCTGATGTGTATTTACAACACCGGAACCCGCGCCGGACTGATGGAGAGCCTGACCGAGATGCGCGGCTATCTCTCGCCGGAGGAAACGGAGCTGATGGAGCTGACCGACAGCGCCCTTCATAAGCTGCGCGCCATGACGGATGCGGAGTTTGACAGTCTGGAACTGTACCCGGACTTTGACGAATAGGAACCAATAAACCGGAGGGGCTGGCGCTGTGCCGCCCCTTCCTTTTATCCAAAACCCGAAAGGAGGGCCGAAAACAATGGCAACCAAATCGCAGATGTACGCACAGATGGCCGACCATGCGGCGGTGCAGCTTACTTCCAGCTGGAATGAGTGGATGCGGTTTCTGGACACAGCCTCCAGGCTTTACAAATACCCGTTCCATGACCAGCTGATGATCTACGCCCAGCGCCCGGACGCTACCGCCTGTGCGGAGTATGACCTGTGGAATGACAAGATGGGCCGCTATGTCCGGCGCGGTTCCAAGGGCATCGCCCTGGTGGACGATTCCGGGGACCGGACCCGGCTGCGGTATGTCTTTGACATTTCCGATACCGGAACCCGCCCGCACTCCCGCACACCCTGGCTCTGGAAGATGGAGGAACGGCATATAGATTCCATCTCCGCCATGCTGGAAAACTGGTATGGTGTAGGCGGCGATGATTTAGGCGGGCAGCTGACCGAGATCGCCCGCAGGCTGGCCGGGGAATACTGGGCGGACAACGGGCGGGACTTCCTTTACATCGTTGACGATTCCTTTTTGGAGGAGTACGATGAACTTAACATCGAAGTCCAATTCAAAGCCGCCGCCACCGTCAGCATCGCCTATTCCCTGATGTCCCGCTGCGGGCTGGCCCCGGAGCAGTATTTCACCCACGAGGATTTCATGCCGGTTTTCGATTTCAACACACCGGCCACCGTTGGGGCGCTGGGAACGGCGGTCAGCCAGATCAACCAGCAGGTGCTGCGGCAGATCGGCGTAACCATTCTAAACGCGGAGCGAGAGGCCAACAAAGAAAGGAGCCAGCAAAATGAACAACACCTTAACTTACATTCAGAACGGGGATTATCTGATTCCCAACCTGCAACTGACAGAACAGCCCGAAACGCCCCTTGGCAAGTACGGCAGGATGCGGAAAACCTACTTGAAGGATCACCGGCCCATCCTTTACAACCGTCTGCTGATGAGCGAGAAGCTGTACCCGCACCTGTTGGAGATCGACCGGACCGCGAACAGCCGATTGGAGCAGCTGATGCCAAAACTGGCGCAGGCGGCGGGCGTGACCGAGGAACTGAAAGCCCGCGACATGATGCAGTGGGTGGGCCTGATGAACAGCTGCAAGGCCCAGGCGGAGGAGATTCTGCTGGCGGAACTTATCAACAGCTGACCTTAAACCTGTTTCTCTCCGAAGCAGAACAGATTCAGAATATTGATGAAGCAGAGAATGTGAAAGCGTCCTCTGCTTTTTCTTTTGCCCAAAAGGACATCGACCATGTACTGCGGCTGGGCGGCAATACCGACCGTCTGCGGGAGCGCGTGACAGCTGAATTTGAAAAGCAGAAGCCGATCCCGGAAATAGCCGCCGCCCTGCAATCCCTCTATCATGGCGGCAACGGTTTTACCACCGATGCAGGCCGTATCACAGTCTGGTATGGTGAGGACGGAATCCATCTCTCTCATGGAAAATCCGCCCGATATGATAAATCCGCACAGGTTATTTCCTGGGAGGGCGCGGCGGAGCGTATTGGCGAGCTGTTGGAATCCGGTCAATTTGCGTCCAATGTAGAGCTTGCCGAGGCCGAAGGATATGAGCGGTTGCAGCTGGCAGAAAAATTTTGGAACCTTTGTCACGATCTTAGTGATAGAGCCAAAGAATCCGGTTATCTTCCCAGCCTTGTCCAGAACAGAGGGGGCGGGTTTCCAGAGGAAACGAAGCGGCTTGCCGAGCAGCTGAAAAGCCCGGAGTTCCATCAAACCGTTGCAAAAGAATACGCCGCCTTTTGGCTTGCCTACCAGCAGGACCGGAGCTTGCTGCGGTTCCAGTATCATAATCCCAAGCAGATTTGGGAAAACATGAAAGACCTGTCGCTGCCCCGCAAAGCCTTTTCATCTGAAATGGCAGAGGTTCCTGCGGTTAAGCAGTTTATTACGGAGGATGAGATCGGCGCGGCCCTTTCTGGCGGCAGCAGCTTTGCAGGAGGCAAAGGGCGCATTTATGCCTTTTTCCAGCAGCCCCATACCGACAAGGAAAAAACCGCGTTTCTCCGGCAGGAATACGGAACCGGCGGACGCTCCCACGCACTGTCCGGTGCAACGCACAGTGGCGAAGATCACGATGGAAAGGGCCTGCGCTACCAGAAAAACGGCTGTGACGATGTACGCCTGACCTGGGATAAGGTCGTGAAGCTGGTTGCCGGCCTGATCCAAAAGGACCGTTATCTGACCGAAGCAGAACGGGAACAGTATGAGAAAATCCAGGCAGAAAAGGAACTGGCAGAGGCGGGCATTGTAGAATCACAGAGCCAGCCTGCTCCTGTCCATGAAACGGAAACAGAACCGCCCCAGCCCGCGCTGGAAGATGTGCTGGAACAGCACAAGCCGGTTGTGACCGCCGCAATCATGGAGGATACGGCATACCGCAACGCCTGCGGCCATACTGACCATGAAAACGCTGTGATTGAGGGCAACGCCGCTGTACGCCGCGCGGTTTTGGACTCCGGCGATATACAGCTTATCAAACAGTATTCGGATGTGCCGGAGTTCCGCCACCGCCTGCATCAAGAGGTGATTGCCGAAACCTATCCAAAACTCCATGAGCTTCTGCGCCCTCTCTCCCAGGACGATATTGACGAAGCCCTCTGTGCATGGAACGGAGATATGGACAGCAAACGGACCGTAGTCCGCTACATGGAGGACCATGCCAGGGACAAAGACACCGCCGCATGGCTGTCCAGGGAGTACGGCGGTCCTGAAAATAAAAACCTGTTCATTGTCCGAGCCGGAAGCCCTGAAACAATCGAACTTCCCTGGCCCAAGGTACAGCGCCGGATCGCCCAGCTTATCAAAGAGGACCGCTTTTTTACAGAGGCAGAACGGGACAATCTGGACGATATAGACCCTATCGCAATCCGGGAAAATCTGGCCCAGCGCGGCATTGTAAACGGGCAGGTAACAGAACCGGAGAAGCTGGACAATGCCCCCTTTATCCAGCAGGTCATGGCTGATGTGGAGCAGATTGCCGCCGATGAAGCAGAACCGCGCTTTTCCGTTGTTATGACCAGCGATGCGTTTCCCGACCCGGAAGATGCGTTTGCTGTCTGGGATAATCAGACCAATGATTACTATACCGCCTCTGATGGAACGGTACGGACATTTTCAAGAGAAGAAGCTGCGGAGCAATTCCTGGCCGGGCTGGAACCGCAAGAGATAAAGGCGGACCGGCAAGAGGAACCGGCACAGGAAACAGCCGCACCCGCTGCGGACGAACCGGGAACACTTCCCCGCGACCCGCTGGCATCGGCCTATGGCGTAGGGGATTTTGTTTTTCTGGGAGATACCGAGTACCGCATCACCGATTTGCAGCAGGGCTATGTCCAGCTGAATGACCCCGCGCTGGCCTACCCCATTTACCGGACGGAAAGCAAAGAACAGTTTGAACGCGCCATCCGGCAGGACCCGCGCAACAGCGCCATCACCGACTATCTCCCCGCCGATCTGGACCAGTTTTCCCCGGATTTACGGGAGGCTCTGACCGGGGATGGCGGTTTACTGGATGGGTTGGCAAAGGACGATATAGCGGCGCTGCTACGAAGCGGCGCAGGCAATCCGGCTGTCGCCCAGCATCTTTCCCAGCGGTTTTCCGGTACAGTGGAAACTATGCAGCTGGAAACCGGAGATACGGCGGATTACCGGGCCTCCGCAAACGGCATGGAAGTGGAGATTCTGCGGGAGGATGAAACGGTGCTGGCGGCACTGTATGAAAGCTGGGAGCCGCTTGCCGCTGCCCTGCGCGCCCTCTACCAGCAGGAGCTGGACGGATTCTCCCACGAACCGGCACAGCCAAGTAAACAGCTGGCAGAGGAACAGCCGGATTTAGGGAATCCCCCTGCACCAGAGCCGGAGCCGCAGATCACCATTACCCCCGTCACCCGTTATCCGGGCGAACAGAACCATCTGCCCTACGATATAGAAATTCATACGCTGCACTTTGATGAACCGGAACCCACCCCTCCCCAGCCGACTGCCGGGAACTTCCGTATCACCGACATCCACCTGGGCGAAGGAGGGCCAAAAGCAAAGTTTCGGGCCAATATGGACGCAATCAATCTCCTGAAAGAATTGGAGTTTGAAAACCGGCAGGCCACGCCGGAGGAACAGGAAACCCTTTCCCGGTATGTGGGCTGGGGCGGTCTGTCAGACGCTTTTGACGAGAGCAAGCCCGCCTGGGCAAAGGAGTTTGCGGAACTCTATGCCACGCTGTCCCCGGAGGAATATGAAGCTGCCAAGGGGACCACCTTAAACGCCCATTACACCAGCCCTACCGTTATCCAGGCCATTTATGAAGCGGTGGGGAAAATGGGATTCCAGACCGGCAACATCCTGGAACCCTCCTGCGGCGTGGGCAATTTCTTCGGTATGCTGCCGGAGGAAATGCGGGGCAGCAAACTGTACGGCGTGGAACTGGATTCCATCACCGGGCGCATCGCAAAACAGCTCTATCCCAAAGCAGACATCACTATCGCGGGCTTTCAAACCACTGACCGGCGGGATTTTTATGATTTAGCCGTAGGAAACGTGCCGTTTGGCCAGTATTCCGTCCATGACCGGGCCTATAACAAGCTGAACTTCAACATCCACAACTACTTTTTCGCCAAATCGCTGGACCAGGTGCGTCCAGGCGGCGTCGTGGCCTTTGTCACCAGCCGCTACACGATGGATTCCAAGGATTCTACGGTGCGCCGGTATCTGGCGCAGCGGGCGGAGCTGTTAGGCGCGATCCGTCTGCCCAACAATGCGTTTAAGGCCAATGCCGGGACAGAGGTGGTATCCGACATCATTTTCCTGCAAAAACGTGACCGCCCGATTGACATTGCCCCGGACTGGACGCAGACCGGACAGACCGAAGAAGATTTTACCATCAACCGCTATTTCCTGGACCACCCGGAAATGGTGCTGGGCAGGCAGGAGCCGGAAAGCACCGCTCATGGCATGGATTACACCGTAAATCCCATTGAGGGATTGGAACTTTCCGACCAGCTGCACGACGCCATAAAATATATTCGCGGAACCTACCAGGAGGCCGAACTGCCGGAGCTGGGCGAGGGGGAAGAAATTGATACTTCTATCCCCGCTGACCCTGATGTAAAAAACTATTCCTATACCGTTGTGGACGGTGCGGTGTACTATCGGGAAAACAGCCGCATGGTGCGCCCTGACTTAAACGCCACCGCCGAGGCCCGCGTAAAAGGGCTGGTGGAACTGCGGGACTGTGTGCAGAAGCTCATCGCACAGCAGATGGACAGCTTTGTTTCGGATACGGCAATCCGTGAAACCCAGGCCGAATTGAACCGGCTCTATGACGCATTTTCCGCAAAGTACGGGCTTATCAATGACCGGGGGAACCGGCTGGCCTTTGCCGATGATTCCAGCTATTATCTGCTCTGCGCGCTGGAAGTCATTGACGATGACGGACATCTGAAGCAAAAGGCGGATATGTTCACCAAGCGCACCATCAAGCCCCATCAGGCCGTTACTGCGGTGGACACCGCCAGTGAAGCCCTGGCTGTTTCCATCGCGGAAAAGGCCGAGGTGGATATGGCGTACATGGCCGAACTGAGCGGCAAAACCCAGGAGGAATTGGCGCAGGAGCTGCGGGGCGTGATCTTCCGTCTGCCCGGACCATTGGCGGAGGGGGAAACGCCCCGTTATGTGACAGCGGATGAATACCTCTCCGGCAACGTGCGCCGGAAACTGCGGCAGGCACAGCGGGCGGCGGACAAAGACCCCGCCTTTTCTGTCAATGTGGAGGCGCTGACCGCCGCCCAGCCAAAGGATTTGGACGCATCGGAAATCGAGGTGCGCCTGGGGGCTACCTGGATTGACAAAGACTATATCCAGCAATTCATGTACGAAACCTTCCACACCCCGTACTATCTGCAAGGAAAGATTGAGGTCAAGTATGTCCCCTACACCGCCGAGTGGCAGATCACCAGCAAAAACGCCGTTGGGTACGGCGATGTAGCCGCCAACACCACCTACGGAACCGACCGGGCCAACGCCTACAAGATTCTGGAGGACAGCTTAAACCTGCGGGATGTCCGCATCTATGACACCGTTGAGGACGCCGAGGGGCGGGAGCGCCGGGTACTCAACGCCAAAGAAACCACCCTTGCCGCCCAGAAGCAGATGGCGATCCGGGAAGCCTTCCGGGACTGGATTTGGAAGGACCCACAGCGGCGGCAGACGCTGGTGCGCCAGTACAACGAGGAAATGAACAGCATCCGCCCCCGCGAGTATGACGGGCAGCATATCCGGTTTGCGGGCATGAACCCGGAAATCACCCTGCGGGAACACCAGAAAAACGCCATCGCCCATGTGCTGTACGGCGGGAATACCCTGCTGGCCCATGAGGTGGGCGCGGGCAAGACCTTTGAAATGGTAGCCGCTGCGATGGAATCCAAGCGGCTGGGCCTGTGCCAGAAATCCCTCTTTGTGGTGCCGAACCACCTGACCGAGCAGTGGGCGTCCGAGTTTTTACGGCTCTATCCTTCCGCGAATATCCTTGTCACCACCAAAAAGGATTTTGAAAGCCACAACCGCAAGAAATTCTGCGCCAGAATCGCCACCGGGGACTATGACGCGGTGATTATCGGACACTCCCAGTTTGAGCGTATTCCCATCAGCCGGGAACGGCAGGAGCGCCTGCTGCGGGAGCAGATCAATGAGATTACCGACGGGATTGCCGAGGTGGAGGCCAGCGGCGGGGAACGCTTTACCGTCAAGCAGCTGGAACGCACCAAAAAATCGTTGGAGGCAAGGCTGGAAAAATTGCAGGCCGAGGGCCGCAAGGACGATGTGATTACCTTTGAACAGCTGGGCGTGGACCGGCTGTTTGTGGACGAGAGCCACAATTATAAGAACCTCTTTTTATACACCAAAATGCGGAATGTGGCGGGGCTTTCCACCACAGACGCGCAGAAATCCTCCGATATGTTTGCCAAATGCCGCTACATGGACGAGATCACCGGCAGCAGGGGCGTTGTGTTCGCCACCGGAACGCCGGTCAGCAACAGTATGACCGAACTTTATACCATCCAACGCTACCTCCAGTATGAGCGGCTCCAGGAATTGAACATGACCCATTTCGACTGCTGGGCCAGCCGCTTCGGGGAAACGGTGACAGCCCTGGAACTGGCCCCGGAGGGCACCGGCTACCGGGCGCGGACAAGATTTTCCAAGTTCTTTAACCTGCCGGAGCTGATGAACCTGTTCAAAGAGGTGGCGGACATCAAGACCGCCGACCAGCTGGACCTGCCCACCCCGGAGGTGGAATACCACAACATCGTAGCAAAGCCCACCGGACACCAGCAGGATATGGTGAAGGCCCTCTCCGAGCGCGCCGCCAAAGTCCATTCGGGAACCGTTGACCCATCAACCGACAATATGCTGAAAATCACCTCGGATGGCCGCAAGCTGGGGCTGGACCAGCGCATCATCAACCCCATGCTGCCAGACGAACCCGGCACCAAGGTCAACCAGTGCGTGGACAATATCCTGCAAATCTGGCGGGACGGACAGCCGGAAAAGCTGACCCAGCTGGTGTTTTGCGACATTTCCACGCCCCAGGAGGCTGGCTCCAAAAAGGTGGCTAAAACGCTGGATAACCCAATACTTCACGCTCTGGAACAGGCAGTCCCAGAGCCGGAGAAACCGCTGGCCTTTACGGTCTATGAGGACATCCGGCAGAAACTCATCGCACAGGGGATGCCCGCCAGCCAGATCGCTTTTATCCATGAGGCCAATACCGAAGTCCGCAAAAAGGAGCTGTTCTCCAAAGTCCGCTCCGGCCAGGTGCGCGTCCTGTTAGGCTCCACCCAGAAGATGGGGGCCGGGACCAACGTGCAGGATTTGCTGGTGGCCCTTCACGATCTGGACTGCCCCTGGAGGCCCGGAGATCTGGCACAGCGAAAAGGGCGGATCGAGCGCCAGGGCAACCAGAACCCGCTGGTCCATGTTTACCGCTATGTGACCGAGGGGACCTTCGACGCATACCTCTGGCAGACGGTGGAGAACAAGCAGAAATTCATCTCCCAGATCATGACCTCAAAATCCCCTGTCCGCAGCTGTGACGATGTGGACGAAACCGCCCTGTCCTTTGCGGAGATCAAGGCCCTATGCGCCGGGGACCCCCGTATCAAGGAGCGTATGGATTTGGATGTGGAGGTATCCCGCTTAAAGCTGATGAAGGCCGACCACCAGAGCAAGCAGTACCGGCTGGAAGATCAGCTGTTAAAGCACTTCCCGGAGGAAATCGAGAAACACAAAGGCTTTATCCAGGGCTTGGAAACGGATATGGAAACCCTGGCGGCACACCCCCACCCGACAGACGGATTTACCGGCATGGAAGTCCGGGGCGATACGCTCACCGACAAAGAGAACGCCGGAGCCGCCCTTTTGGACGCCTGCAAGGAGGTTAAAGGCTCCGAGCCGGTGCAGGTCGGCAGCTACCGGGGATTTGCTATGTTTGTAACCTTTGACGCTTTTCAGAAGGAATATATGCTCCAACTGAAAGGCCGCATGACCCACCGTACCGCCCTGGGTGCGGACCCGCGCGGCAACCTGACCCGTATTGACAACGCGCTTTCCCAGATGCCCCAGCGGTTGGAAAGCGTCAAAATCCAGCTGGATAACCTTTACCAGCAGCAGGCCGCCGCGAAGGAGGAAGTGGGCAAAGCCTTCCCCTATGAGGAGGAATTGCGGGTCAAGAACGCCCGTCTGGTAGAGCTGGATATGGAGCTGAACATGGACAGCAAGGGGCAGTCCCGTCCAGAAGCGGCGATTGCCAAACGCGAAAGGCCCTCGGTGCTGGAAGGGCTGAAACGCCCCCTCCCGCCCCGCAGCATGGAAAAGAAACCCAGACAACAGGAACAGGAGGCAAGATAATATGAACAGCAACGAAAAGAATACGGCCCTTTATGAGAAGATGGCCGCTGAACAGGATACCTTCCGGGATTGGCTGAAAAGCCAGTCCCCGGAGGAGGTCTTAAACCATGCCTATGAGTACACCGTCCGGGAGGACATTGTGATGGCGATGGAGGAACTGGAACTCTCCGATAACCAGGCACAGGCGCTTCTGGATTCCCCCTCCCCGCTGGCTGATGTGTACCGGCATTTTGAAAAGCTGGAAACCGGCTATATGGATGTGATCCGGGAAAGCATTGAGGAACGGGCGAATGAGATGTGCAAGGAAAAAGAGGAACAGAGAGCCGCCCCGGTCTATCCCCACTCCGCCGCCTATGCGTCCGAGCATGGGGAGATGGCGCAGTACCGCGCCTCCCTGCAAGTCAGTCTTGCCTGCAAAGAAGCCATTGAGCAGGCCATCAGCGCCCACTATGGGGATAACCGCCTGAATACCGAGGCCGCTGTCAAAGAAGTGCTGGAACAGTTCGGGCCGGAGCGTGTGCAGGTTATCCTTGCCAATACGGTGCTGAAAAAGGAGCATGACGGGCGTATCTCCCGCGATAACAAAGCCTGGGCGAAAACAATCCCCATGCCGGAGGATGGCGGCGATCCCCGCCACAGTTATGCCCTGGTGGTGGATAAGGTCAACCCCGGTCTGACCGACCTGTTTTTGAAGCAGGCGCGGAAAGTCCTTCAAGCCCCGGAGAAAGGCTCCGTCCTGGAAAAACTCAAACAGGAGCCGCCGGAACGCAAACCCGCCGCCCCTAAGAAACGGGAACCGGAACGATGAGCGCGGCAAAGCGGAAACGGGAGGTGCAGGTGAATTTCCGGGTTTCCCCGGAGGAGCTGGCCCTGATTGAGCAGAAAATGGCCCAGCTTGGAACCGTCAACCGGGAAGCCTATCTGCGGAAAATGGCGCTGGACGGGTATGTGGTAAAGCTGGATTTGCCGGAACTGAAGGAGCTGGTGTCCCTGATGCGCTATTCCAGCAACAACTTAAACCAGCTGACCCGTAAAGTGCATGAAACCGGGCGGGTTTATGACGCTGATTTGGAAGATATATCCCAGCGGCAGGAACAGCTTTGGGAGGGTGTGCAGAAGATACTGGCCCAGCTTTCCAAGCTCTCCTGACCGGATAGTTTGCTCCATCTGCGGAGGGAGGAACGGCGTTCTTCGCCGCGCCTTCCTCCGCTTTTTCTTTTTGCCGCTATTTACTTTCGTGCTACAATCATGTATAATAGTAGCACGAAAGGAAGTGAGGGCATGACACAGTTTGAACAGCTGGACACGATTTTAGAGGGACAACACGGTATGCTCCAAACATCAGAGGTGGTGAAACGGGGAATTCCAAAATCCGTTTTTTACAACTATGTGAAGGAAAAAGAATTGGAACAGGCGGCACATGGGGTTTATGTATCGCCGGATGCCTGGGTCGATGGGATGTACCTGCTCCATTTACGATGCAGCCAGGGGATTTTTTCTCATGAAACGGCGCTGTTTTTCCATGATCTGACCGACCGGGAGCCTTCCCCCTATTCCATTACCGTCAGACGGGGATACAGCACGACCAGATTGAAAGCGGACGGGATTTTGGTCTACACCATAAAACCGGAGCTGCATGACGTCGGAAAGAGTACGGCTCGAACCCCTTTCGGGCATACGGTTCCGGCTTATGATATGGAGCGAACCATCTGCGACCTGCTTCGCTGCCGGAGCAGTATGGAGATGCAGACATTTCAAGGGGCGCTCAAAATGTACGCCCGCAGGAAAGAGAAAAACCTGCGGAGGCTGATGCAGTATGCAGGGCTGTTCCGGGTTGAAAAAATTTTGCGGCAGTATTTGGAGGTGCTATTATGATAAAGACAGCAAGGCAGCTGAAAGATTTGATCCGCAATCTCGCAAAGGAGAAATCGGCGGACGCACAGATTTTGATGCGGAACTATATGATGGAGCGTTTCCTGGAACGTATTTCCCTTTCTGAATATCGGGATAACTTTATTTTGAAAGGCGGGATGCTGGTTGCCGCAATGGTAGGGTTGGATGCCCGGTCTACAATGGATTTAGACGCAACCGTCAGAGGGGCCAGCGTGAATGTGGAGGACATTGAAAATCTGATGTCCTCCATCATAGCAGTCCCCATTGAGGACGGAGTGGAGTTCCAGGTGAAAAGCATTTCGGAAATCATGGACGAGGCCGAGTATCCGGGGATTCGGGTCAGCATGGCCACTGTTTTTGACGGAGTGGTGACGCCGCTGAAAATTGATATTTCTACCGGGGATGTGATTACGCCAAGGGCAGTCCGGTACAGCTTCCGGCTTATGCTGGAGGAACGCTCCATTGATATTTGGGCGTACAATCTGGAAACCGTACTTGCGGAAAAGCTGGAAACAATGATTGCCCGGACCATAACAAACACCCGCATGAGGGATTTTTATGACCTCTACATTTTGGAACAGCTTCACAGAAAAACGCTGGATTCCGATATTCTCCGCCACGCGCTCCTTGCTACTGCCCGCAAGCGTGGGACGGAGGGGCATTTGAAAGAGGCGAAGGAAGTGTTTTCCGAAGTAGAAAACAGCCATGCGATGCAGGCGCTTTGGTCCGCTTACCGCAGGAAATTTTCCTATGCGGCTGATCTGGAATGGAACACCGTTATGGGGGCGGTCCACCGTTTGTATGCTCTGACAGAGGACAGTGAATCGGAATGAAAAAGCGCGGGCATTACTGCAAAATCTGCGGTGAGTATAAATCAAACGAAAAGTTTTCGGGTAAAATATCTGAAACAATAATGAGGTAAGTTAATGAGGGATGTTAGTGGGGTAAGTTAATGGGGGATGTTCCCCATCAGTTATGAGGGCGTTCTGTCCGGCTTATGAAAATGCCAGACACCGTCTGTTAAATTGTCATGGTCCCATTACTGCGGGCTTTTGACGCTCTCCAATGAGAACAAACGCAGCTTTTATGAAAAAGACAGCAAGATATTTGGTGCATTTGTTTTTTGGTGATTTCGTGGTATAATCGTCCATAGGCAAGGAGGGAGCAAAATTGAATCACGATTTGCAGATTAACCAAAATGCGGAACAGACCTATCATTCTATCCGCAATTCGATTGTTTCCGCGCAGCACCGTTTAAGCGCGGCAATAAATTCCACTATGGTAATCACCTATTGGGAAATAGGCGAACAAATTTATAAAGCGTGTGGGGAAAATGACCGGGCCGAGTATGGAAAGAAGCTGCTGCAATATTTGTCTGAACAGCTGACTGCTGAATTTGGAAAGGGTTTTAGTGTTCAGGGATTACGCAATATGCGGCAATTTTACTGCACCTTTCCAATTCGCTCCACACTGTGGAGCGAATTGAGCTGGTCCCACTACCGGCTTTTGATGCGTGTGCCAGACGAGCAGGCAAGGACTTTCTATGCGGAAGAATGTGTAAAATCTGCGTGGAGTGTCCGGCAACTGGAACGGCAGATCAACACCATGTACTACCAACGCATTTTAGCGAGTCAGGATAAATCACTTGTAGCAAAAGAAATCCAGTCTACCGAGCCAAAACCGGAATATGAAAAAATTATCAAGGACCCCTATGTGATGGAGTTTTTGCAGATTCAGCCGGACACTCATGTGTATGAGGGCGAACTGGAGCAAGCCCTGATTGACCATCTTCAGCACTTCCTTTTAGAGCTTGGACGCGGTTTTTCATTTGTGGCGCGCCAAAAACGGTTTACACTGGATGGGCAGGACTTTTTCATCGACCTGGTTTTTTATAATTATATTCTGAAATGCTTTGTCCTCATAGATTTGAAAATGGGCAAGCTGACCCATCAGGATTTGGGCCAGATGCAGATGTATGTGAATTATTATACTCGTGAGATGATGAATGACGGTGATACGCCGCCGATTGGCATTGTCCTTTGCGCGGACAAAGGAGATTCCATTGTAAAATATACGCTGCCGGAAGATAACCGCCAGATATTCGCGTCGAAGTATTTTACTTATTTGCCATCCGAAGAAGAACTGAAACGGGAGCTGAACCTGGACAGCTTTTATAAGATGGAAGAATAAATATGGGAGCCAGTAATAAAGTCTGCCCCGTCTGCGGCAGAAAAATGAAACAGCAGTTTATCGGCTTACAGCATTGTAAATGCGGGATGAGCTGGAAAAAGGACATCGGGTTTTTTGAGCGCACCAGCAATATGGTCTTTGCGTTAGAGCGCCGGACTATTGGAAAAAAGGTCAGACAAATTCCGATCATCCGATATAAAAATGATGAATAAAAAGAAACAAGCGGTCTGCGTATGCAGACCGTTTTGTTATGAAGGGAGGATTCCATCATGGCAACCACACGCATCATGCCGCTGCACACCGGCAAAGGCCGCACCGAAAGCCAGGCGGT
>NZ_QWLE01000041.1:0-20779 GCF_009917365.1 Neglectibacter sp. X4
CTTTATCGCTGCGGTACACGTCCGTTGTATCGCTATTTGGGCTGCCATTCGTGCCTAACTCATGTAGGCACTATTTAATAAGCTTGTAAATAAAACTAACCTTTCCCAATACGGCGCAAAAGCCCTAAAGAAACAGGCGGACCGCATAAAATCGTTTAATGAAATGCGCGAAAACTGAACCCGCTGGCAAACCCCGGAAGAGGCGGAGGCCGACGGCTGTTTTCAGCGTATAGAGGACCCCGAAAAGCCCGGTTTTTGGCGTGTCCGCACGCAAGCGGAATTTGAAGAGGAAAAAAACTTCATGCTGAATGATCTTATCCCGTACAGAATCAGCGAAATTCAAAAGGAAACAAAGGCCTGCTTCAAAAATATTCGCATGAAGCAAGATTGAAAACCGCGCCGGGGCATTTCATGCGGGCTGGCGGAACAATCCGCCAACACCAAAAGCCCGCCGGGTTCGATTCCCGGCGGGCTTTTAATCTTCCTGTTCTGTCAGCCATTCCATAGACACGCCCAGCACCTTTGCAAGCACGGTCAATTCGTAGTCGGTAACAAAGCGGGTCCCGATCTCAATTCGGCTTACGCTGTCCCGCTCCATTGTTACCCCTGCAATCTGCAAGCGGGCGGCAAGTTCGGCTTGCGTTATGTTCCGACGGGCGCGGGCTTCTTTTATCCGCTGTCCGCAAAGGTTCTTTCGGCCTTTGTATTCGTAAATCTTCAATGCGGCTTCCCTCCTATGTGTTAAAGTTCCGCTCTATTCTTTACTTTAACACGTGTCAAGTGTATAATTGTGTTAAAGGTCAGAACGACGTTGAAACAGACGGTTCCACCTTTGAAAAAATAAGCAAGCCGCCTAACCTTTCGGGCGGCGGAATGGAGGATTCCAAAATGAAAAGGGTTCTTTCTCTTATCCTTGCGGCGGGGCTTGCGCTGTCCCTCTCCGCGTGCGGCAACGTGCTGGTTGATCTCGACACGCCGAAATCAAGCGAACTTTCCGCGCAATATGATTTCTACCCGGATTCGATGAACACAATTCGGGCAGATATGCAGATCACGCCGGAACAGGCCGACGACGTTTTCATTGCGCTTGTGTCCTGCGGCCTTGACGGGAAGATCAGCACGGTTTCCGAAACCGACGGCGTTTACAAGGTTCGCTGGGGGACAAATACCCTTGAAGTTATGATGAACGACGACGGCACGATTTCCGAAATCAGCGACGGCAAAGACGTTCTTTATCCTGAATACAAACAATATAACTTCTTAACGGTTCATGCTGAATCGAATAGAAATACTTCGATATGTCGCATTTGAGAACCCAGCCGTCGGCATAATTGTGCTATATGTAGCCGTCACGTGCAACGCGTCCGGGTCGTCCCCGAAATTCAAGTTTGCGGTCTGAATGAAATAGCGGCGGGCGTTCTTGTCATTCAAGTTCTTTTGCTTTGGCTCCGATTCCTTGATTTTCTTTGACCGTGTGCCGCGCTTTACTGCCCTGCATTGCGCGTCGGTGTAGGTAAAAATATCAACCTCCCGATATTGCTTGCCGCAATAGATTTTCTTTTCACGAATGAAACTTCGCACCGTGCTTCACCCTCTTTCTGTCGATGAATAAAGCGGGCGTGTTCTGTTTCCGGCTGTCTGCTATACCTAACCTTGCAAGGGGGGAAGAGGGTTCACACAACGCCCCCTCCCTCTTCCCCCCTTGCAACCCCCCATCACCCTCGGCGGCGTATGAAGAGATATAGACAAGAGAAAAGGGCAAAGGGCAAGGGCCGAACCCTGCTGATCTCCCCGTTGCTTCCTGTATGACGTGGACAAGCTTTCGCCGGAATCTTAATACCCACTACAAGCCCGCCACGCCGCATAAAAACGGCGTTCTTTGTTGACTTTTCCGCCGATCTATGCTATACCTTATCCATAGGTTGATAGCACGAATATTCATGTACGCACGTCCATGGGGTCAGCGTCCACCACCAGCACCCGATTTTCGGAAGCAAGGCCCGGTGTTCGCGGTAAAGATCGCACGTAATCAGGGCGATTTTGTCCCGTGCGGTTCCGTAGTCCGTCATTCCGTCGTCGGCGGTCAGGTCGCTTTCAAACTCCATGAACGCCGCCGGGTCTGCGCCCTCTGCAATCAGCGCGTCAAGGAACGGCCCGTTCAGTTCCCGGCGCAAGGACGACTTGCGCCAATCGTTGCAGTTCTCTTCGTCGAAAGCCCGTTCAAAGACGGGTTCGGCGGCAATGGCAACCGTCCCTAAATCGTTTGTTTCTGTGAAAAAGTGTTCCAGCTTGACCCATTCCACGCCGCCGTAAACGAACCTTGCGCCGTCTTTCAGGGTTGAAAGTTGCTGTCTTTTCATGGTCGTTGACCTCCTAATCATTTTTTGAACCGTTCTGCTTTTCCGCGATAACGTCGCGGGCAAGCTTTGAAAAGATGAAATAATAGGCTGGCAGAAACAAGGCGAATACTTCTCCGCCTACTGCGGCATATCCGCGGTCGATCAGGGCGCGGGCTTGTCCCGCTCGAAAAAGCATGATTCCCGCAAGGGTCAGGGCCGCATATTTCGCAACGGTCCAGACTTCCGCCCGCTCATACCACGGGAACCCCTGCCGCTTCCTGCGGGGCCGTATGGGGTTCCTGCGTTCAATCTTGATCGGCTTCATCTTCCGCCCCTCATGACCGCCCGCGTATATACCGCGATTCTCCATAAAGGCGGGGTCAGCGTTTCCACAACTTGACCCAAAACCGCCGAAATCCTCTGCACTTCCGGGGCGATAATTTCCACCGCGCCGAAAGCTTCGATTGCAAGCGGGTTCACGGCTTTGTTGTCAATGTAGAGATCGGCAAACACTTTCCGCCCGTCGGAATGCTTCAAGCCGTTCTTTGCGGCGTGCGGGTTCCCCGGATTCTCATTGACCGCATACAGTGGGATTCCCTGCGCCTTACAGAACGCCACCGCTTCATCAAGCAAAGGGCGCGTTCCGTTCTCCCTGCTGGTGTAAAGAATGATCTTTGACCCCTCCGCCGCCAGCCGCTTCACATAGTCAACGACAAGGGCTCTCGGCTCTCCCACTTCCGGGAATGCGTCGGCGCAAAGTGTCCCGTCGAAATCGACGGCGACAAACTCATATTTTGGCATTGCTCCCGCTCCTTTCGATTCTGTCAGGGTCGGCAATCGTGACCGAACGCCCGGTTCTGTCCATTAGTTCAACTTGCAGGAACGCCCGCCGCTTTCCGGGTTCCCTGCGGCTAATCAGGGCGGAAATGCGCTGATATGTAATGCCCCCGTGAATAACCGGGCATTGCTCATCGAACGCCGCTTTTAGTTCGTCACGCGTCACGGCCCGCACCCCCCTTTCGGGAAATTTCATAGTCGGTCCCATAGCGGCGGCGTTTGCACCGCCAGCACGTGATTTTCTGATTCCTGCCGCCCACGCGCTTTATGTTGTGCTTTCCTGCCTTTTGTAGTTCAAGGAAGCAAGGCAAGCAGAATTGACGCTTCATGTCCTCACCCCCTCCCGCTCCGCCGGAAATCCCCTGCATTCGGGCAAGTTCTCCAATGCGGCACAAAGGCAACGGGAAGATCGCGGCTTTCCTCTTCCGGGCGGGCAACCCGCCCGACAACCACCGCGCCGTCGTCTGTCACGAAACGGTCGCACCCGTCCCCCTCGATCACGAATACGGGTTCAGGGTCAACGGGCATATTCTTTCCAGCGGTCGTCTTTATCCAGTCGATAGCACGCCCGCACCCGCGGCAAACACTCATACAACGCACCCCCGTTCCGCATAGGCTTTCGCTCCGATCTCCAGCATTCCCTGAATAAAAATCAGGGTGTCGCGCTCCGTCTGTGCGTCTGCTTCCCACGCCTTGACCTCTTCCGGCTTCAACCGCCGGGCGGTCAGGTCGGACAGGCCGCACCAATAGTCGCCGGGGCTTATCCCGTATTCCCTGCAAAACTCCCGCTTTGCGGTACTGTTCGTACCGCCGCCGAAAGAAACAATGTTCATCTTTTCATCGTCTTTCTTTTTCCTCCGATCTGTGGTAAAATACAGAATAGAGGGTTCGCGCCTATGAACGACGCTCAATTTCTTAACCTGATACGTCAAATTCAGCCCACTATGTATAAGGATATAGGGCTTGCTATCGGCTTTGGGAATATCTACAAAGCCTTGTTGCCGTATGGAGAAGATCAGGATTCTATAAAATGGAGGATCGAACAGTTAGAACGCCAGCAGAAACTTGAAGTTTTCCGGCTTGATTCGGTTATTAGTGCCGTTCGCGTTCTCCTGTGAACTATCCCCGGTCATAGATTCCTATTGACTGCGCCGCGCTGATAGCCATTGCCCAATCAATGTCTTTTTCTTCGTTCAGAATTTTTGCCGCATTCAAGGATATATCCAGCAGTTCTGCGGCTTCCAGCGCGGAATATCGCTTTACAAGGTCTGCAAGCCTTTTCGCCGCCTGTCTTGTCCCCTCGCTGGGTTCGTCCCTCAACTTCAACCACCAAAGGGGATTGTTGCGGTATTCCCCATACTGGCAGTTGCCACAATCTTTCTCCGGACAGTAATTGCAGAACCGTTCGTGAAAGGCTTCGTCCCACGGCCCCTCAATGCAGGGCAAGGACGCAAGGAACGCCGCCAGCGTTTCCGGGCTTTGCGTGATTCGTTCAAATTCTGTCACTGTCAAAACCTCCTGTTTAATTCTCGCGGGCTTATGCTCCCGCCGTTTCCGTCGCTTCCTCCGCCGCGACGCGCCCGCGCCGCTTGAAGTTCGCTTGTAACCTCTGCTGGGCAAGAACGGGGTTGTATGCGGGCCGCTGGTTGCGGTCAAGGATAACGGCCCCGCTTTCGTCCGTTTCTTCCCCGCGCTTCAATTCAAGGTATATCGTTTTTACGCTCATACCCAGCCGAACCGCTATGTCCGCCGCACGGTCGTTTGACTGATACCATGCGGAAATCTGCTTGCGGTCCGCGAATGTCAAATACCTATATTTCCGCAAGATTCTTCACCCCTGGTTCTGTTGTTCTCCTATTTCTTTGCAAAAAAATTAGGCTACACAGGCCGTTTGACCTTGTGTAACCTAATTGTAATGCTTGCCTCAGCGAGGGCACTGTCGAACAACTCCATACTCACGATTGGGCGGTTTTTAATTCCGACAGGCGGTATTACTGCAGATTGCAGGATGCAGACAGACGGATTTGCTGTTCTTGATGACCTCCTTGATACTCTGGACATCTCCGTGTTTTATATTCTTCCCTCGCCTTTGCTATGACAGTTTGTGTATTTTGTCTCTAAGGCGTTTCCTTTTTCCTTACCACCACTATAATTGCCTCAATCCTCCAACTGGGCGGTATACAGGCGGTAGTATTTGCCCTGTTTCTCCATTAACTGCTCATGGCTGCCCATTTCAGCAATGCCCTTATTGGCAATATAGAGGATGCGGTCGCTGCTTTTGATGGTGGAGAGCCGGTGGGCGATGATAAAGGACGTGCGGCCCTTTAAGAGGGCCTGGAGGCCCTGCTGCACCAGCTTTTCCGTTTTGGCGTCTATGGAGGAGGTGGCCTCGTCCAGCACCAGGATTTTAGGGTCGGAAAGCAGGGTGCGGGCAAAGGCCACTAATTGCCGCTGGCCCTGGCTCAGGCGGGAGCCGCGCTCGTTGACCTGGGTGTAATACCCGTCCTCCATCTGGCAGATGAACTCGTGGGCGCATACGGTTTTGGCGGCGGCAATCACCTCTTCGTCAGTGGCGTCCAAGCGGCCGTAACGGATGTTGTCCATAATGGTGCCGGAGAAAATGAAGCTGTCCTGGAGCATAATGCCCATCTGGCTGCGCAGGGACTGAAGCGTTACCCCGGCAATGTCATGGCTGTCCAGGAGCACCTGGCCGCCGTTCAGGTTGTAGAAGCGGGAGAGCAGGTTTACTACCGTTGTCTTGCCTGCCCCTGTAGGGCCTACCAGGGCGATGGATTCGCCGGGGGCAACCTCCAGGTTGAAATTTTCCAGAATATTCACGCTGCCGTCATAGGAGAAGGTCACGTCCTGAAAGGACACCGCGCCCTGAATGGGCGGCAGTTGGGCGGCTCCCGGCACGTCGTCCACCGTAACGGGTTCGTCCATCATCTCGAAAATGCGCTCCAGATAGGCCACCGCGTTGATAAAGGTGTTATAGAGGTTGGACAGGCTGAGCATGGGCTGCCAGAAGCGCCAGGCATAGGAGGACAGGGCGATAATGGTGCCTATCTGCATCCCAGGCCCCAGGGCGCACAGGCCCACCAGGTACATGGCCCCCACCACCCAGGTGGAGATGTTGTCTACAGACACCCAAATCAGGTTGGAGGTGTACTGGGCGCGCATCCAGCTCCGGCGGTAGTTCTGGTTCAATTTGTCGTAAATCCCGGCGTTTTCCTCCTCCCGCACAAAGGCCTGGGTGATTTTCATGCCGTCCAGGCTTTCATGAAGGTAAGCGTTCAGGTTGGAGGATTTGTTGGATACATCCTGCCAGGCCCGGCGCTGGGCAGGCTTCACCAAGAAGATGACAATGAGCAGCAAAGGCACCCCCGCCATCACCACCAGGGAAAGCCGCAGGTCGCAGATGAGCATGAAGGCGGCAATGAGCAGGAGGTTGAAAATTTCCAGGATAAAGTTGATAATGCCGTTAGACAGCGCGTCAGACACGCTGTTTATGTAGTTGATAACCCGCACCAGGATTTTGCCGTGGGGGCGGTCGTCATAGAACTGGAAGGGCAGCTTTTGCAGGTGGGCGAAAAGATCCTTGCGGATATCATAGATAATCTCCTGGCCGACGGAAATCATGTACCTGCTGCGCGCCCGGCCGAAGAGCACTGACACGACAATGGCGGCCAGCATGGCAGCGGACAGGAGCACCAGCTCCCCATAATCTTTATTGGGTACGGAGACATTGATGCCCCGCTGCACCAGCAGCGGCCCTACAAGGGCGGCTGCTGCGGAAATGGCGGAATACAGCAGGGAGAGCACCATTTTTTTCTTGTGCTGCCCGATGTATGTACCTGCCCGCAGCAGGTGTTTCAAGTTAAACGGGGTTTCCAGGTTTTCGTCTACGTCAAAGCGGTTGCGCGCCATTTCAGCCCACCTCCTTTTCTGTGCCGCCATTTTGCAGCAGGTAAACTTCCCGGTAATAGCCGGGCTGCTGAATCAGCTCCCTGTGGGTGCCTGCCTGGGTGATCCTGCCGTCCTCAATTACCACCACTTTATCGGCCCGCTTGGTGGTGGAAATGCGCTGGGCCACAATGATCTTGGTGCAGGGGAAGCTAAGGCCGGAAAGCTGCTCCTGAATGTACTTTTCTGTTTCCAGATCCACAGCGGAGGTGGTATCGTCCAGGATGAGGACGCTGGGCTTCACTGCCAAAGCCCTTGCCAGGGCAATGCGCTGCTTTTGCCCGCCGGACAGGCCTGTGCCCCGCTCGCCGATAACCGTGTCAAAACCCTGGGGCAGCTTTTCAGCGAAATCCACTGCCGCCATCCTGGCAAAGGCTTTCGCCTCATCCTCTGGCATGCCGCTGTCGCCATAACAGATGTTGCCGTCTACAGAATCGGAGAAGAGGAACACATCCTGGGTGGCAATGCCAATGGAGGAGCGCAGCTTTTTAAGGTCATACATGCGCACCGGCACGCCGTCTATGTCCACTTCCCCCTGGGTGGCGTCGGCAAAGCGGGGGATAAGGCTGATAAGGGAGGTTTTGCCGGCGCCTGTGGGTCCCATAATGGCAACTGTTTCCCCCGGCTCCACAGTGAGGTCGATATCCCGCAGCACCTGGGCGCCATGAAGCTTCAGCCCCGCGCCCTTGAACTCCACCCTGCCCTGCAGGCGGCCTTTGGGATTTACAGCGTCGGGGCGGGTGGTGATGGTAGACTTGGCATAGTAAAGCTCAATGATTTTGCTGGAGCTGGCAAAGAACCGCTGCAAATCGTTCAGGTGCATGCCCAGCATACGCATAGGCTCTACCAGCGTCCAGGTTAAGCCGTTAAAGAGGGTGAAAGCGCCAATGGTGATACGGCCATTGATCAGGAATATGCCGCCCACCAGCAGCACAGCCACAGAAAGGGACTGGGACAGGGTGTCCACATAGGGGCTGAATTTCAGCCATAGCAAAGACGCCGTCTCGTTGGCCTGCTTATAGTCCCGGTTCTTCTCGTCGAAGCGTTCTTTCTCATACTCCTCCCGGGCAAAAGCCTTTACCACCCGGTTGCCGGCGATGTTCTCCTGGGCGGCAGTGTTCAGGCGGGAGAGCTTTTCCCGAAGCTCCACATAGAGGGGGTGTACCTGGCGGGAAAACACCAGGGTGATGACAAAGATGAAAGGCGTTACAGCCAGCATGGTGAGGGCAAAGAGCCAGTCTGTGGCGAAGAAGGTGATAGTGGTGGTGGTGAACAGCACCACGCAGTGGATAAGCTGCCGGACAACCCAGCACACAGTGTGGCGGATCATGTCCATGTCGCCGGTAAGGCGGGTCATCAGGTCGCCGGTGCGGTAGGCGCTGTAGAAAGCCTGATCCTGCTCCTGCATGTTTTTATAGAGATCCCGGCGCAGGTCGTATATCAGCTTTTGGGACACGTTCTCATAGGTCATGATGGAAAGGTATCCGAAGCCTGTGCGGAACAAAGTGAACCCTATGAGGACTGCCACCATGATGATGAGGTGGCGGATGGCATCCTCCGCCACTGTCCCGGACTCCTGGAGGGGGCGGAAGATGGTGTCCATAATGCGGGCGGTTATGGCGGAGTTGCCCAGTGCCAGCACTGCCAGCACGACGGTGGAGCATAAAGCGAACACGTACTTTTTGCGCAGGCCCTGCAAGCGGGCCCACACCCATCTTAATTGAAACATAGCACATTTCCTCCCTGCTGAACGGGCAGCGGCGTGATAGGCGGGCTGGCGCCCTTTTGCTTTTGGGTAGTCAGCGCTGCCTGGAAATCAGCCTTTGCCGGTTTTCAAGCGCGCTTACGGTAAAACCCGTATCGGAAAGCTTTGCCGGCATCTCCATGGGCGCGGGTTCTAAACCCTGCTTATTATAGACCTGCCAGGAGAAAAAGCAAGATGGGTTTGTGTGAATTTTAAATTTCAGCAGTATAACAAATCCCCCCCGGTGATTTCTGGCAAAGTTTGTATACTATTCTTCTCCGGGTTTTGCCCTGCGCATCCCAGGTAAAACGCCTCCCGAACCAGAAGCTTCTGCTGCTTCCAAAGCGAAAAATTTGCAGGTTTGGCGGCTGCGGGGCAAAATTTTTGCTTTCCCCTCTTGATTTTGCAGGATCTGTATGATAATATTAGTTATATGCCGCTGTGGCGGAACTGGCAGACGCCCGGGACTTAAAATCCCGTGATGGCAACATCGTACCGGTTCGATCCCGGTCAGCGGCACCATGTAAGGACGATTATTTTGATACAATGAGTATCGAGATAATCGTCCTTGCTTTTTGCCTAAAACCGCTGAAAATAGCGGGTTTTCTAACAATTTTGAAGAAAGCGCCGCCTCTGGCCTGGTAGAAAACCGGGCCGGGGCGGTGCTTTTTTTGTTTTTTGAGGGTCATCAGGGGCTGGGCTACCATTGATTTATTGGGTATCATTATTTTATTGGGGCTATCGTTATACAGCAAATGAGCAGGGCAATCTTGCCTTGGATAGCCACACGACAAAAAATTTCAAAAAACATATTGACAATTATCGAAGTGTTGCATATAATAATATCGAAGAACTTAGATGTGAGGTGAGACAATGTACCTATCCGATAAACAGAGTACACGAGTTTTCAAGGCTTTCTGTGATGAAAACCGACTGCACATCCTGTCGCTGCTGCGCGGGGGTGAGAAGTGTGCCTGCAAGCTGTTAGACGAACTGCACATAGGGCAGTCCACCCTTTCCCACCACATGAAAATCCTCTATGATTCTGGTGTTGTTGTTGGCCGGAAAGAGGGAAAGTGGGTATATTACCGTATCGACCCGGAGGGGAGCGCACAGGCGGTTGCCTTGCTCACCCAACTGACAACCTGCACCGCAGAGGCAGAAGATATTGACTGCTTGTGTGGTTCAAGACGTGCCGTTGTATAATTTTTGTTTGTGCGATAAGTGAGCCGCCATGTGGCCAGTGGCGGTTTACTTTAGCAATAATAAATCGACAAATTGCGATTTATAGATTTTGTTCGTGGAGGTAACATATGGAAATCTTGCAAACCGTCTGGCTGTTCATCCAGGATCAAATCCTCGGAATGAAGTGGATGAACGTGCTGATCGGAAATTTGGTATCGGCGCTCGGCCTGGATACTGCGTCCCATTGGGGCGGTAGTATTCAATTTTTCATCTATGATGTAATCAAGATCACTATTCTGCTCTGCACTCTGATTTTCATAATCTCGTACATCCAGAGCTACTTCCCGCCAGAGCGGAGCAAGCGTATCCTGGGCCGGTTCCACGGCATCGGGGCCAACATCATCGCCGCTCTGCTGGGAACAGTAACGCCGTTCTGCTCCTGCTCGTCCATCCCGCTATTTATCGGCTTTACCAGCGCGGGCTTACCTTTGGGCGTGACCTTCTCCTTCTTGATTTCCTCCCCAATGGTTGACCTGGGCAGTCTGGTACTCCTTATGAGCATCTTCGGCGCAAAAATCGCCATTTGGTATGTCGTGCTGGGGCTGGTTATCGCCGTTGCAGGCGGCACTCTGATTGAGAAACTGCACATGGAGCAGTATGTGGAAGAATTTATCCGAAATGCCAGCAGCGTGGATTTGGAATCCCCCACTTTGACAAAGCGTGACCGGGTTATCTTTGCAAAAGATCAGGTTGTCAGCACGTTCAAAAAAGTGTTCCCCTACATTCTGGTCGGCGTGGGTATTGGCGCGATCATCCACAACTGGATTCCCGAAAGCTGGATTCAAGCGGTCCTCGGCAGCAACAACCCCTTTGGCGTGTTCTTGGCTGTCCTGGTGGGCGTTCCCATGTATGCGGACATCTTTGGCACAATTCCCGTGGCGGAGGCACTGCTGGCGAAGGGCGCACAGCTTGGCACTATTCTCTCCTTTATGATGGCCGTAACCACTTTGAGCCTGCCCTCCATCATCATGCTCCGCAAGGCGGTGAAGCCGAAACTGCTGGCCTTGTTCATTACAATCTGTTCTGTGGGCATCATCCTTGTCGGCTATCTGTTCAATGCGTTGCAGTATGTATTTATTTAATGCGGAGGCACTATGACAAAGAAAAATCTTGTAAAAATTCTGGTCCTCTGCCTGATTGTGGCGATTATCGCCGGTATCTATCTTTTCAAAAATCCACCTGCGACCACTCAGGCCCCGGAGGATTCTACCGCCCCAGAAGATACCGACTTTACGTTGACCGCAACGGAGGCCATTGACTTTGAGACGCTGGCCGAGCATGGCCTGCCTATCATCGTGGACTATGGCTCTGATTCCTGCGTCCCCTGCCAGCAAATGGCTCCGGTTTTGAAAACGATGAACGAGGAAATGACCGGCAAGGCGTTTATCAAGTTTGTGGATGTATGGGAGTATGCCGAGGCCGCATCAAATGTCCCCGTTCAAGTCATTCCCACGCAGGTGATAGTAAACGCGGACGGAACACCCTTTGTTCCCAGCGTTGAGTTGGCCCAACAGATTGACTTCATCCTATACAATTCACGGGAAACCGGGGAACACGTCTTTACCGTCCATCAGGGCGGATTGACCGAAGAACAAATGCGGCTGATCCTCACGGAAATGGGGGTGGAGGCATGATTGATTCCTGGCTGAACACCCTCGGCACTTTGATCTCTGAAAGTGTCTGGCTGGCCCCGCTGTTGGCTGTGCTGGCGGGAGTGCTGACCTCGTTTACGCCATGTTCTCTATCCAGCATCCCCCTGGTAATCGGCTATGTGGGGGGAACAGGTACAGAGCCTAAAAAGGCGTTTCATTTGTCGCTGGTGTTTGCCGCCGGTTCAGCAATCACCTTTACCATCCTGGGAACACTTGCATGGGCGATGATTGGCTCAAGTGTGACGGCAGCTTTGTGAGCGAGGACGATTACCCGGAGCTGGTGGCCCTGCTGGGGACCAAGCAGCCAACGGCGCAGGACCTCAAAACAGCCTACACCGCAGACAAGGCCGGAGCCATCACCAACACTTGTGTGTTCAACGGCTCCATCTGGGCATATCTGGTGGATGCCCATCTGCTGGTCTGCGTTCCGGCTACCGGCGCGGCAAAGACCATCCCTGTGACTGGAGCCGAGGCCCTGTCTGGAGCAAGCCCGGTGTATCTCTCTATCTGCGGTGGTTCTCTTTACCTGACACAGATCGGTGGAACGCAGGCGAAGATTCTCCTGTTTGAGTTGGTGTCGTTCACCGGCTCGGAAACCTCTATCAAAATGACGGCGGTAACCACCTATATCAGTGGTCGGGTGACTCAAACGGCGAACCAGTACACCATCCCTTATGTGGTAGATGTGGGCGGCACCAAGATGATGGCCCTCTATATGAGTGACAGCTATTTCTACTATATCACATGGACGGCTGGGCAGTATTCTTCCTCGGCGCAGCAGATTCAAGGCTACTGCATGGCTTATAGCGGCAGCATGAGTAAGCATTACACGCCGAAGTTGGCTGCAAAGTTCGGCTTTTCCGTGAAGAATCAGAACGAGGCGCTCTATGCTTCGCGTTTCCTTGGTATCTATCTCTACTCGAACAACTACGGATACAAGTTTTGGTTCAGCATCGCTTCTGTGTCTCAGTCCCTCTATGGAACGCCGGAGAGTGATCCGTATTCTTCCTATAACAGTTACACCAACATGGAAACGGCTATCGAACAGGATGAGCGCGGCAGGTATCTGAAAAGATTTGTCGCTGAGGATTATACCCCCCAGATGATCACGCTCCCTACTGGTGCGAACAATGAGTATCTCTACAACGTAGACCTCGTTGACCGAAAGGTCACACTGATGCATGGGCGGTACAACGGCAGCACTTTGCCGGAGTGGAGGGACATCAATATCAAACTCCCGTCCAGAGCGGTGCTGTTCACCGATTCCGTCTGCTATGTGGCGGAGCAGTCCATGTGGTTCATCTTTGTGGGGACCGGGCTGCTGTTCGGCTCCAAGTTGGCTGCGGGCGGCTGGGGTTATATCGACACGCTGGGCCTCCTGGGGCTGATTGCGAAGAACGGCTGCATCACCTATCTCCCCGGCGAGAACGCACTGTATCTCAGCGGCCTCAACTCCGCTGGCATCCCGGTGGTGTGCAAGCTGCTGTTCGATGGGCTGATGGATTTCTCCGGCGAGGGCGCGTGGCTCCCGGTCATGAGCAAGGATGGTATCCCCGCCTATATCAAGGCCAGATCGACCTAAACCAAATAACGGATGAAAGGCTGTCCGCCGCTTGGCGGATGGCCTTTTATTATACACATTTTCAGAAACGGAGGTTTTTGCAATGAAGGAATTTTGGAACACGGTTCAGTTCGTGTTCACCGCTGTGGGCGGCTGGCTGGGCTATTTTCTGGGCGGCTGTGACGGCCTGCTCATTGCCTTGGTGGTGTTCGCTTCGGTGGACTACATCACCGGGGTCATGTGCGCCATCAACGACCAGAAGCTGTCCAGCGAGGTGGGCTTTCGCGGCATCTGCCGGAAGGTGTTGATCTTCTTCCTGGTGGGCATCGCCAACATCCTGGATGTGGAGGTCATTGGCACCGGCTCGGTGCTGCGGACGGCGATCATCTTCTTTTACCTGTCCAACGAGGGTGTGTCCTTGCTGGAGAACGCCGCCCACCTTGGTCTGCCTATCCCCAAGAAGCTGAAGGATGTTCTGGCCCAGCTCCACGACCGGGCGGAGGAAGGCGGTGAGGACGAATGAGGCTCATTGAATCCATCCTCACCAAGAATCCCTGCTACACCGCTGGCCGGAAGATTACGGTCAAGGGGCTGATGCTCCACTCCGTGGGCTGTTCCCAGCCCAGCGCCCAAGTGTTCATCAAGAACTGGAACAGCGCCAGCTACGACCGGGCCTGCGTCCACGGTTTCATTGACGGCAATGACGGCACCATCTACCAGTGCCTCCCCTGGGACCATCGGGGCTGGCATTGCGGGGCCAGCGGCAACAACACTCACATCGGGGTGGAGATGTGCGAACCCGCCTGCATCAAGTACACCGGCGGGGCCACCTTCACCTGCTCCGACAAGGCCACCGCCCAGACGGTCGCCAAGCGCACCTATGACGCGGCGGTGGAGCTGTTCGCCATGCTCTGCCAGAAGTTCTCCCTGGACCCGCTCGGCGATGGGGTGATCGTCAGCCATAAGGAGGGCTGTAAGCGTGGCATCGCTTCCAACCACGGCGATCCGGAGCATCTGTGGACGCAGCTCGGCCTGCCCTACACGATGGACACCTTCCGCAAGGCCGTGAAAGCGGCGATGGGTGGCGGGGCCGCTGCCCCCAGCGGTGTGTCCGGCACGAAGATCATGGGCGCGGCGGTGGCTACTGCGGAACAGATGTGCACCTATCTCAAGGCCAAGAATCCCATGGTGGCCCAGAGCGTTCTGGACATGGTGCCGCTCTATCTGTCCGAGGGAGCAGCGGAGGGTGTACGGGGCGACATCGCCTTTGCGCAGTCCTGTCTGGAGACCGGGAACTTTGCCTTCTCCGGCTCCGCCGTCACACTGGACCAGAACAACTTCTGCGGCATGGGTGTCACCGCCAACGGCATGAAGGGCAACTCCTTCTCCACGGCCCAGCTTGGTATCCGGGCGCAGGTGCAGCACCTCAAAGCCTACGCCTCCACCGAGCCGCTGAAAGGCGAGTGCATCGACCCCCGGTTCAAGTATGTGGCGCGGGGCTGTGCCGAGGTGGTGGAGTGGCTGGGACAGCGGGAGAATCCCCAGGGTAAGGGCTGGGCCACCGGCGCGGGCTACGGGAAGAAGATCATCGCCATCCTCAAAGCCATCCTCGCCACCTCTGGCGGGGCTGCTCCGGCCCCTGTTCCTGACGCCGTTCCCTTCTTGGTGAAGGTGTCCGTCCCCGATTTGCGCATCCGCAGCGGCCCCGGAACGGACACCGCCGCCACTGGGAACTTCACTGGCATTGGCGTGTTCACCATCACCGAGGTCAAGGACGGCCCCGGCTCTGCCAAGGGCTGGGGCAGGCTGAAATCCGGCGCAGGCTGGATTTCCCTGGACTATGTGACAAAGCTATAAGGCGCATCAAAAGCCTGCGGGTTTCTCTTTTGGAGATTTCCCGCAGGCTTTTTTTGATTTTCGGTTATAGTTTCGCTGTTCTGTGGCCTACCTGTAAGGAGGTATCACAACATGGCTACGGACAAATCAATCGAAATTATGGAATATCGGCGGCAGGGGCTGGGCTATAAGCGCATCGCCGCCATCACAGGCTATTCCCTCAATACGGTCAAATCTGTGTGTCGGAGGAGTCAGGCGGCAGTCGAGAAGCGGTGTCTCCAATGCGGGGCCGCTGTGGAGCAGACGCCCCATCGGAAGGAAAAGAAGTTCTGCTCGGATGCCTGCCGCGTGGCTTGGTGGAACTCCCACCCGGAGCGGGTCAACCGCAAGGCTTTTTATCATCTGGTCTGCGCACATTGCGGCCAGCCTTTTGAAAGCTACGGGAACCAAAAGCGGAAATATTGCTCCCGGCGCTGCTACGATGACGCTCGGCGGAAGGGGGTGGAATGATGGAGTTCTTCGACCGCCTTGTCGCCTACAAAGCAGCCATGAGCCTCGCCGCCGCAATGCTTCGGCAAGGCATTATTTCGGAGAGGGACTACGCCGAAATTGATACAATTATGACCAAAAAGTACGGCCTGTCTTTGGATAGCATTTTTCGCACAATAACTTGATAAAACTGCGGTTTAGAGCGAATATGTGACCACCAAGGAGGCGATTTTTTGGAAAGAACAGTTCAACGGGTGGGGTTTAGCATCCCCGCCCAGCCCAAGGCCAAGCGGGTCGCGGCCTATGCCAGAGTGTCCTCCGGCAAGGACGCCATGCTCCATTCCCTGTCGGCTCAGGTCAGCTACTACAGCGACCTTATCCAGAACCATCCTGGCTGGCTCTATTGTGGGGTGTATGCGGACGAGGCCCTGACCGGCACGAAGGAGAACCGCGCCGAGTTCCAGCGTCTGCTGGCGGAATGCCGCTCTGGGAACATCGACCTCATCATCACGAAGTCGATCTCACGGTTCGCCCGGAACACTGTAGTGCTGCTCCAAACCGTCCGGGATTTGAAATCGCTGGGTGTGGATGTTTATTTCGAGGAACAGAACATCCATTCCATGAGCGCGGACGGAGAGCTGATGCTCACCATTCTGGCATCCTACGCCCAAGAGGAGAGCCTTTCCGCCAGCGAGAACCAGAAATGGCGCATCAAGAAAAATTTCGAGGATGGTAAGCCCTGGTCGGGGCAGGTGCTGGGCTATCGGTACGAGGATGGCGTTTACATCGTCAAGCCGGAGGAGGCCGAGATCGTGCGGAGTATCTTCGCCGACTACCTTTCCGGCATGGGCATTGAGGCCATCATGAAAAAGCTGAACGCCCAGGGCAAACCCTCCCGCAACGGCCACGCATGGTGCCGCTCCAGCGTTCGGAAGGTGCTGGGGAATTACTCCTACACAGGAAACCTGCTCCTCCAGACCACATTCCGGGAAAACCACATCACCAAAAAGACGCTGCCCAACCGGGGTGGTATTTCTGTTCAAGGACGGCACTCAAACCGTTAAACGATGGGCAGACCGCTCCAGAGCGGAAAGCTGGACCCCAGAGATGAAAGCTGCCGCCAGAGAATTTGCGAAGAAAGGACGGGCGATGAGATCATGCCAGCAGCAAGAGCAGTAACGGTCATTCCGGCCACCATCAATCTGCACAGCCAGATTCCCGTGGTGGCGGCTGGGAAACGCCGGGTGGCGGGGTACGCCCGCGTGTCCACTGACAGCGATGAGCAGTTCACCAGTTATGAGGCACAGATTGACTATTACACCCGCTACATCAAAAACAACCCAGAGTGGGAATTTGTGTCAGTCTATACGGACGAGGGCATTTCGGCGACCAACACCCGCCACCGGGATGGATTCAACCAGATGATTTCTGATGCCCTCGCCGGGAAGATCGACCTCATCGTCACCAAGTCGGTGAGCCGCTTTGCCCGGAACACGGTAGACAGCCTTTCCACCATCCGAAAGCTGAAAGAAAACCACATCGAGGTCTACTTCGAGAAAGAAAACATCTGGACCTTCGATTCCAAAGGCGAGCTGCTGCTGACCATCATGTCCTCGCTGGCCCAGGAGGAGAGCCGCTCCATTTCGGAGAACGTGACCTGGGGCCAGAGAAAGCGGTTCGCGGATGGCAAGGTCAGTCTCCCCTACAAGCAGTTCCTCGGCTATGAAAAGGGGCCGGATGACCTCCCCGTCATTGTGGAGGAGGAGGCCATCATCGTTCGGAGGATTTACAGCCTTTTCATGGCGGGGAAAACGCCCTACCTCATCGCCAAGGCCCTGACCGCTGACGGCATCCCTACCCCGGCGGGAAAATCGAAATGGGGAACGACCACGGTGGCCTCCATCCTGACGAATGAGAAGTACAAGGGAGCGGCGCTCCTGCAAAAGAAATTCACCATCGACTTCCTGGACAAGAAGATGAAAGTCAACGAGGGCGAGGTTCCGCAGTATTACATCGAGCAGAGCCATCAGCCCATCATCGACCCAGAGGAATTTGACAAGGTGCAGGCCGAGTTCGTGCGCCGAAAGGGGCTGGGCCACCGCTACAGTGGCAACAGCATTTTTGCCGCCCGCATCGTCTGCGGTGACTGCGGCAGCTTTTATGGCTCCAAGGTCTGGCACTCCAACAGCAAATACCGCCGCACCATTTGGCAATGCAACGAGAAATTTGCCGGGGAGCGGAAGTGCCGGACGCCCCATCTGCGGGAGGAGGACATCAAGGCCCGGTTCCTGGCAGCGTTCAATCAACTGCTGGACGGCAAGGACACTTTGCTGGAGGATTGCCGCATCATGCAGAACCACCTCACCAACTGCTCTGCCATTGACGCCGAGCTGGAGGAACTGCGCCAGGAAATTGAGGTGGTGACGGAATTGACCCAGCGGTGCATCCAGGAGAACGCCCGGAGCGCCCAGAGCCAGGAGGAATACACTGAACGCTACAATGGCTATGTAGCACGGTATGATGCGGCAAAGGCCAAGCTGGACGCGCTCCAGATAGAGAAAGCCCAGCGGCTGGCCCAAGCGGATAGCATCGGCGGGTTTATGTTTGAACTCTCCGAGTACACCGAAGCCATCACTGAATTTAACGAGGGACTTTGGCTGGCGGTAGTCGAGAAAGCCACGGCCTACCACGATGGGCGGCTGGTGTTCACCTTCCAGAACGGCACCGAGATAGAGGGCTGACACAGATAAAACCCGTTGATTCCGCAAAATGGGATCAACGGGTTTTACATTGTGTCCATAAGCTCCAGCAGAAGGTTCCTCTGCCTGTCCGACAGCGAGGTCCATTTGGCGAACAGCGTCTGCTGTTCATCGGTCAGCTCCAGAGGATTCCCTTCGGCGAAGAATTGTGCCAGAGTAATACCGAACGCCGTACACACCGCCTCCAAGGTCGGCAGCGTGGGAGCGTTGTTTCTCTTGAACATATTTGTAACGGTGGAGTGGGACAAGCCCGATTCTTTTGCCAGCCGGTATTCCGTCCAGCCCCGCTCCACCATCATGTCTTTGATTCGGCCTTGTGCGTCCACATCATCACCCGCCTATCTGTAACTATTATAATTCCCAAAATGGTGTTATAATAGGCACGATGGGTAGATAGCGAACAGCCCAAAAAGGACATAGTGTTTTAATAGCCCTGGCTGGGGAATACTGACTGAAACAGGAGGTTGTCATGGAAGAACCTAAAACAATTTTTGAATACTTGGCCCAGAAGCAAAATATCACAGTAGAAGAAATGAGGGCCATCATCGCGGCCCGCATTGAAGCTGGGATGAATGACCCTGACCCGGTGAAACGGGCATCGTGGGAGGAGATACCACGCGCCGGGGAAATCCCCACGCCGGAAGAATGGCTCCGCTATGCGGTGGAACAACTGGAAGCGGAAGGGCGCGGCGATCTGCTGCGCTGGTATGAAATCTTTTGATACAGAAAATCAACGGTGCCGGGAACCCTGACATCCCCGGCACAGATTTTATTTTGTATTCATAGCCCGAAGCATTTGTAGCGCCGCCTGCTTCTGCTCTGGGGAAAGAGACACCCAATGGTCGAACAACTCCTTCAATTCTGGCGTCAATTCCACCATCTCGCTCTCGGCGAAGAATTGAGCCAGGGAGATGCCGAAAGCAGAGCATACGGCCTCCAAGGTTGCGATGGATGGAACTGTGTTTCGCTTAAAAATATTCGCCAGTGTAGACTCGGAAAGCCCGCTCTCCTTCGCCAGCCGATAGGCTGTCCAGCCCCGTTCCGCCATCAACTGCCGCAATCTGGAATGTGTGTCCATGATGTCACCTCCCTCTTGCTCATATTTTACCGTTCACTTAAATGGTTTTATACCGTTGACTTGTACTGAATATACCGTTATATTAAACAGTGTTATCACACGAAGGAGGACGGTAAAATGACGGAGCAAGAGTTGAGACAACATCGGTGCTGCTTCACAGGCCACAGACCGGAGCGCCTCGGAATGCCGGAAATCGAGGTTATTTCTGGGTTGAAAAAAGGAATCCGTCAGGCTATTGCTGACGGATTCCAAACATTTATCTCAGGGATGGCAAGAGGAGTCGATCTCTGGGCGGCGGAGATTGTACTGGAACTCCGGGACGAGGGGGCCGCAATCCGCCTCATCTGCGCCAGTCCCTACACAGGTTTCGAGAGCCGCTGGAGCCGGGAGTGGCAGGAGCGGTACCGCCAAGTCATGGAGCGGGCCGACCTGGTGCGCTTCATCTGCCCCGGATACAGCCGGGATTGTTTCCAGCGGCGGAACCAGTGGATGGTTGACCATTCGGCGCGGGTGATTGCCGTTTATAACGGCCAGCCCAGCGGAACACGGAACACGATAGAATACGCAAGGCAGCACGGAGTGCCGGTGATTCTGTTCCCTCGCTAATATTTCTCCACAAAATGCTGTTAGACCGCTGAACTTATTAGCCTTGCACACCCCTCTGCAAACACCCCCCTACGCAAAAAGGGTGTGCATTTGTATCAAGTTTTGCCACCTTTGCCATCTAAGGACATTTATTTTGATACAAAGAGTATCAGGATAAATGTCCTTTATTTTCGCCCAAACCCGCCTAAAATGGCCGTTTTTCCAGCATTGTTAATCAAAAGCCCGCCGCTGGCCGGATAAATTTCCAAACCAGCGGCGGGCCTTTTTGCATTTCTGAGATTTTGGTGATGAGGCTATCGTTGATTTATTTGGTATCGTTATTTTATTAGGGCTATCGTTAAACCATCACTGTTTCTTGACCGCAGGCTCTCCTTCCCAGTAGATAATTATAGGAATTAGATGATGCTTGCATATTTTGTTCTTGATAGAATCAACGTACAAAAAGAAATGGTCATCATGGGTGGCGATACCACCTTTGCAAAAAGTATTCCCAAACTACCCAACTTAGGGAGTGTACTTCCCGGCCCCCAAGCTGTATAATGTGATATCATCGGCTTGTGATGCCCGATAAAAGCCTAGATTTCACAAAAAATTTACAGAAAAAGGGTTGAAATTTCGAGATGAGCGCCAATAATTGTTTAGCAAGCAAGCAAGCAAGCAAGCAAGCAAG